>JAEZKS010000241.1 GCA_023436075.1 Methanobacteriota archaeon | reverse complement strand
ATGCTGGGCGAGGACATCACCATCATGTCCCGTTGTGTCGAATGCGATAGTAACATCCAGATCGTGATCGAGGACGGAAAGATTGTGTCGAGCACCCCAGATGGTATCGTAACCTACGTTAACGGAGGAGATATGTGCGGGCGAGTCTCGGACACATGCTGTCCCCATATCAACTTCTTCTGCTCGGACGATGACCTCTGCATGTGGATGTGGACGAACCCGGAGTTCGAGAACGGCGAGACCTGTTCGCTGGATGATGCCCTGGAATACGGCAAGAAGATCTTTGGCGATATGTTGAAGTGAAAACATGAAGACGATCATACAGTTCGGCCCGCAACACCCTGTGCTCCACGAGCCGATGCGGGCGAAGCTTATCCTAGACGGAGAGGTCATCAAGGACGTCGAAATGGAAGTAGGGTTCGCTCACCGCGGGCTGGAGAAAAAGTTCGAGTGGGACTACAACAAAGCGCTATACTTGTCGGAGAGGATTTGCGGCATCTGTACGCAGCATCACTCGACCTGTTATTGCCTGGCCGTAGAGAGCTTGATGGGTATAGAAGCCCCGTGCAGAGCGCAGATCATCAGGACGATCATGCTGGAGCTCGAACGACTGCACAGCCATCTGCTGGCGACGGGATGTACAATGGAATCCATGGGGTTCGAGAATTTGTTCATGCACTGCCTGCGCACCCGCGAAATGGTACTGGACGTGTTTGAGCACACATCAGGAGACCGCATCCTCCACGGGATGAACATGGTCGGAGGGGTCAAACGCGATATCGGCCCGCAGCAATCTGCAGAAATCGACGCGTTCTGCGATGCGCTGGAGAAGAAATGCCAGGACATCGAAAACATGATAACGAGCAGCCATACGATCCGACAGCGCATGCAGGGCGTAGGCATTTTGAGCGAACAGCTCGCCCGTGACTTGTGCGTTGTCGGCCCCATCGCCCGTGGCAGCAACGTGCCCTACGACGTCCGTAGCGTATCGCCGTATCTCGCGTATCGTGAGATCATGGTAACGCCAATCGTAGAGAAGGACGGTGATTGCTGGGCGAGGACGATGGTGAGGATCAAAGAGCTTTATCAGTCCATCGATATCATCCGGCAATGCTTGCCTTTGTTGGAGAGTGCGCCAGCCGACCTTTTCTCACAATCGAAAACGCTTCCGGACGGCGAGCAGTTCACATGCGTAGAAGCGCCGAGAGGGGAGCTGTTCTACTATATACGCGGGAAAAAGTCGAAGGAACTCGACCGTGTCAAGATCAGGACGTCGACTTACGCCAATGGGTTAGGCCTGATTCCGGTGATTAAAGGCATGCATTTCGCGGACGTGGGCATGATCACGATGACGTTCGATCCCTGTATCGGCTGTTTTGACAGATAATGAAATTTTGAAGAGTGATGCGTCGGTGATGATCGCGCGGATGAACGTGGCGCTGCGGTGGCTATAGAGACATTTTAAAACAAGCGTACTGAGGGCCGAAAATGTCGAACTATACACGGGCCGCATAGGGTTCTGATAAAAACCATATACCTGGTTTTGGGCATGTCCTTGCGCATAGTGGCTGGCCGGACGGGACATCTAGTTCTGATTAAAACGAACATATTCGTTCGTATGACATAGTACAGTATCATGCAGTCTGGCGATTCGCTTATTGTTTTATAAGGAAACCCTTAAATAGTAACATATAAATTATCACATGGTGTTTTATTTGGCGTTATTGACATGGAGCGACAAATACAGTGTCAACGTGAAAGAGATCGATGACCAGCACAAGAAACTCATAGCGCTGCTCAACGAGCTGCACGGGGCCATGTCCGTCGGCAAGGGCAAGGACGCGATGTCCGCGGTGCTCAAGAACCTCATTGACTATACAGCATACCACTTCTCGACCGAGGAAAAGTACATGCAGCAGTTCAACTACCCCGGCTACGTATACCACAAGGGCGAGCACAGCGACTTCGTGAAGCAGGTGCTCGACTTCCAGCGTAAGTTTGAGGCGGGCCAGACGTCGGTGACCATCGACGTGATCAAGTTCCTCAACGGCTGGGTCACCGACCACATTCAGGGCACTGACGCGAAGTACGGGCCGTTCTTCAACAAGAACGGGCTCAAATGAACATGCCCGAGCAGGCGCGGCTCAGGCGCTCAATTTTTTCATCAGCTCTTCCGGCGTATAGACTTCCTTCAACCATGTGAAGTGCTTTTTATTATACGTAATAAGCGGCATCTCATGAGCCTCTGCGTAAGCACCGATGGCATAGTCCATGGCACTGGCCGAAAAATCGTGTTTAGACAACGCGCCAGAGGCAGCGACCAGGGCAAGATCAACATCGAACGGCACAATTTCAATGGAATAACCGGCGATGATGCCATTCAGCACCCTGGTATGGCCATGCTTTTTCAAATGATGATACGACAGCTCCATGTACGCGATCGCCGGCAATACAGGGTATATGGCGTTATCAAATGTCCAATCGAAAAATTTGCTGCCTGCAGATATGGCATTCGAGTCAAGACAGATCCCCATCGATATCCAGCTCCCTGAACCTGAAACCTTCCCGAAATTCCCGCTCTGTCTCATCGAAATCTTTCATGATTTCGGCCATCTCATCCCAGAGATCGCCCAGTTTTGTGAGCACGAATTTGCCGTTCTCTTCGATAAAAATGACCTTGTCCCCGGCTTTTATTCGCATTTTCTCGCGCACTTTGCCAGGGATCGTTATTTGATATTTACTTGACACAGTTGCCATGGCTATCACGTATGGTAAAGCATAATTTAATTCGTAAAGTCATATTTGTTTCGATCGCGAGCACCCGGCGCGGGACTGTAGAAAGATTTTAAGCCTGACAGCGCCTTTGGAAGGACGACGAAAATGACCATTCTCGACACCGCCCGGCGCATACTGAAAGAAGGCCCGATCTGCGACGCCTGCATGGGCCGGCAGTTCGCCAAGCTCTCCACCGGCCTGACTAACGCCCAGCGCGGCAATGCAATCAAGCTCGCGCTTTCGATGCAGGCCGCGGCAGATGACGATAAGGAAGTACAGAAAGAGCTGGCTCCGACGCTGCCGCAGGCGCGCAAGCTCGTCGGTGGCGAAGAGGAAGAGTGCTGGCTGTGCAGAGGATTGTTCCAGCGGCCAGAGAAGCTGCAAGAGTACGCGAACAAGTCTGTGGCAGCCATCGAGGGCTATGAGTACGACACTCTGCTCGTCGGTACGAAGGTGCCGCCGCTGATGTCCGAAAAGGAGGAAGTGCTCCAGACGGAATGCGGGATCACTCACGCCGAGCCCCTGAAGTCGGAGCTGAACCGGGAGGTCGGCAAGCTGATCTCGCAGATGACCGGCAAGGATGTCGACTTCAAGCGGCCGGACGTGGTCTTCACCGTCGAGCTCGCCGAAGAAAAGGTAAGCGTCAAGGTCAATTCGCTCTTCGTCTATGGCCGGTACAACAAGTACGTCCGGGACATCCCGCAGACACGCTGGCCTTGCCGGGAGTGCAAGGGCAAGGGCTGCGAGCGATGCAACCAGACAGGCAAGATGTACGCGGATTCAGTGGAAGAGCTGATCAACCGTCCCGCCATGGAAACGTTCCGGGCAGAGGACGGCGTGCTGCACGGTGCCGGGCGTGAAGATATCGATGCGCTCATGCTTGGCGACGGGCGGCCGTTCGTCATGGAAGTGATGGCTCCGCATCTCCGGCACGTCGATCTACAGGCGCTCGAAGAGCGTATCAACGCATATGCCATGCCCAGGGTGAAGGTCTCCGGTCTTGTCTATGTGGACAAGGGCGCGGTGGAAGAAGCCAAGAGC
>JAEZKS010000115.1 GCA_023436075.1 Methanobacteriota archaeon | reverse complement strand
CCGTAGAGCACGTTCACCGTCGAATTGATCTTCCCGTAGATATATTCGACGATCAGCTTGACGCCTTCGATGGACATATCGCGTCCGCTGGCCACGTGAATGAACGCCGCCTTCGCGCCGTGGTAGTCGATGCCGCACAGGGGATGGCTCAGCGTGTTGTTGATCACGTTGAGCAGGTTGTCGTCGCTGCGGTCCCGTCCGATGAGCATGACGCTGAGACCGCCGTCCTTAAGGAGGCGCTCCAGGTCCAGCATGTTGACGTGCACGAGGGGCCGCTGGGTCATGGTCTCGATGATGGTCTTCAGCTTTTCGGCGATCAGCTCGTCCATCATGCCAAGGGCCTCTTCGCGGGGCTCGCTTTTGTCGTAGCCACGTAGTTTCTCGAAGTCGATCAAGATGGTAGTGTTCGCCACGGCGAGCAGCTTTTCTATTCCCGCCTTTGCCTTCTGGCGAGCTTCGACCTCGTCGGCGAAGGGCATCGTGACCAGGGCAACCACGATGGCGCCACGGTCCCGGGCCTGCTGCGCGATCACTGGCACCGCTCCGGTTCCGGTGCCCTCGCCCATGCCCGCCGCGATAAACATCAGCTTGGTGCCTTTGATGGCCTCGTCGAGCTTCCACCCGGACTTTTCCGCGGCCATGCGCCCCATCTCCACATCGCCATGAGTGCCTTTCTCTTTTGCGAGACTCTTGCCGATCAGGAAACGCTCGTCCGCCCGAATGACGCTAAGCCGATCATCGTCCGTATCGACAGCGATGATGTGGGAGCCGAAAGCGCCGATACTGTATAGATAGTTGATGATATTGCAGCCGGCACCTCCGATGCCGACGACACGTATCTGCTTGGGAAAGTACTGGAATACGGCCCGGTCGCCTTCAGTTACCTGGGTGATCGGGTCCGGGACGAACATCGCCTGCTGTTTGCTCATGTCTATACCGCGTGCTAAGGCTGTATTATCTAATATCAGTTAAAAATCTTCCTGCGGAGGCCTCTGCGTACATGCCGGACTGCTCCTGCTTGCCGATGAGAGATGCCCTCGAAAAATTCAAGTAAAATTGTTTTATAACAAGTAAACTTTATATAGATGCGGGGCCATATCGGCTCTGCTTCAGGAGATAGTTGACCATGAGCTTGATCGATAGCGCAAAAAAGGGTACTGTAACAGATGAGATGAAAGCTGTCGCCATGTCTGAAGGCGTGACGCCGGAATTTGTCTGCCGCGGCATTGCGGCGGGTCACATTGTCGTCCCGGTCAGCCCGTATCGGCACGTCCGGGCGGTAGGCATCGGCAAAGGCCTGCGGACGAAAGTGAACGCCTCGATCGGGACGTCGTCGGACATCGTAGACGTTGAGATGGAAGTGCGGAAGGCCCGCGTTGCCGAGGAGGCCGGCGCCGACACGCTCATGGAATTGTCGACGGGCGGAGACTTCGCGGACATCCGCCGGAAAGTCTGCGCGGCGACGAGCCTGTCGGTCGGCAGTGTGCCATTGTACCAGGCGTTTATCGAGGCAGCGAGGAAATACGGTGCCGTCGTCCACATGAAAGAGGACGACCTGTTCCGCATCACCGCCGAGCAGGCGAAGCTTGGAACCAACTTCATGGCCATTCACACAGGCATCAACCGCATCACCGTGGAACGGCTGCGAAAACAGGGGCGCCACGGCGGCCTGTGTAGCCGGGGCGGCGCGTTCATGACGGCCTGGATGCTCCACAATGACAAGGAGAACCCGCTGTACAGCGAGTTCGACTACCTGCTGGAGATACTGAAAGAGCACGAGGTCACGCTCTCCATGGGCAATGGCATGCGGGCTGGCGCGGTGCACGACTCGACAGACCGCGCCCAGATACAGGAGCTTGTTATCAACTCCGAGCTGTCTGACCAGGCCCACGAATTCGGCGTGCAGACGATCGTCGAGGGGCCCGGACACATCCCCATCGACGAGATCGAGGCAAACGTGGTTCTCATGAAGCGCATGTCGGGTGAGAAGCCATTCTATATGCTCGGCCCTCTGGTAACGGACATCGCTCCCGGCTACGACCACATGGTTGCCGCGATCGGTGCATCCCTCTCGTCGGCATACGGGGCCGACTTCATCTGCTACGTGACACCGGCGGAGCACCTGGCGCTGCCCAATGCCGAAGACGTACGCACCGGCGTCATGTCGGCGCGACTGGCGGCTCACATCGGAGACATGATTAAGTACGGCAAACGCGAGAAGGACCTGGAAATGGCGCACGCACGCAAGGACCTGGAGTGGGCGAAAATGTACGATCTCGCGCTGAACCCGGGACTGGCAAGAGAGATCCGGGCGAGCCGGCTTCCTGAAGACAAAGATGCCTGCACGATGTGTGGAGACTACTGTGCGCTGAAAATCGTTAAGGCGAACCTTAACCTGTGAGATAAGAGGCGCCTGCCCGTCGGGGCGGGCTCCTGCAATTCTGAACTCTCGTGTTGGCGTTTTATCGGTTGAACCGGCGGTCACATGTTCTGGTCCTCTGCGTGGTTGCGTGTCGTTTCAACACTAAAACACGAAACGTTTTATGTTTTCACTAAAATCACAAAAAGCACGAAGGACACGGTTAAAGTCACTAACCCACAAAATCACGAATTTAAATTCACTAAAGTCTCTAAGGCCTCTAAGCTTAAAACACAAATAAGGTCACGAAAACACGAAAAGCACCAACGATGGCAGCCCTTTCGTCAGAGCTGTCCAGAATCGGTATCCAATCGATAGCTTATGCAACAATCGGAC
>JAEZKS010000045.1 GCA_023436075.1 Methanobacteriota archaeon | reverse complement strand
GGTCAACATCGGCCTTTTTAGGCTACATGCCGCCGAAGTACTCGATATACTCCTTGACGGTGAGGTAGTCATAGGCGTTGAAGCTCTGGGGCATCACGCCGATGAGCTGCTTGATCTTCTGCTCGTCCTTACAGATGTCGTGGCCCAGGATGTCGATCTCGCCGGAAGTAGGCGTTTTCAGGCATTCCAGTATCTCCACAGTCGTCGTCTTCCCCCCGCCGTTCGGCCCGAGAAAGGCGAAGACCTCGCCCTTTGCCACGTTGAAGGAGATTCCGTCGACGGCAGTGAATTTGCCGTATCTTTTGACCAGGGATTTGACCTGTATTACATTCTCGACCATTCCTATCACCTTGTTTTTCGGTCGCTGAGCCTGCATTCCCGAGTGAAGGGCTCCACGCCGAATTCGTTAAATTTCGCAGATACCACTTTTCTTTATTTTTGGATATAGGTCATATTTCATCTATGTCTAACTTGACCTATGACTGGCAGACCTATATATCGTTTAGATATTTATAGTTAACTTTGGCCGGGCTCTGTCATGTAATCGAAAAGCTCTTTAGTCTATTCTACAATTTTTTATCATGCAGCGTGCCAAGCAGGAAAAAATAAAACCAGTAGCTTTGTTATACGAAATGCGAAAGTCTGTTTCAGAAATTCTTGGCAGGCCTTTTACAGAGCGCATCGACCACCAGATCTTCAAGCCGGACCAGAAGATACTGGCGCTCTGGGCCGCAGACTGCGCTGAGCGTGTTCTTCCATATTTTGAAGATATACGCCCCGACGATGACCGGCCCGGAAAGGCTATCGAAGAGTGTCGTGAATGGACAAGGACTGGCGTGTTCAGCATGAGAGTCATACGCGGCGCTTCGCTATCGGCCCATGCCGCCGCCCGCGATGTGAAAGAGAATGAGGCGGCTTGCTTTGCAGCACATGCAGCAGGACAGGCAGTCGCAACGGCCCATGTCCCCACACACGCTCTGGGAAGCTCCTTATACGGGATCAGAGCAGTCGCCGCATATTCCGGGAATGTGGATGATGGCCTGATCAAAGAACGCAACTGGCAATTAGAACGTTTACGTGAATACTCAAAATGAGTTTCGTTGCCTGCCAGCATCACCTGGCGATAATCAATATAGCTATATAGTCACCGGCAAATTCCTTCAAATAGCCGGACAACTAATCACGTTAACGGGCGGGCGGCGCAAAAACATACAATTAACCAGACCATCCGAACCGAACATCAGGCTGCATCCTTCCGTTCGCCCACTCTATTTCACGACATCTCGCTGGCTGTCAGACTATCCGTGTTTTCATCCGGTTAACTAAAAATACGGCGATACAGACCTCGAAACGGTGGAGTGTGAAGCATGTTTTCGAACAAGCAAGTGAGTCCCGGTTATTTCATACCTGATCGTTTCAAGAACAAGACTATTCTCATCACCGGCGCCGCCAGCGGCATGGGTGCGGCGGCGGCCACGCGCGCGGCAAGAGAGGGTGCCCGGGTCGCTTGCGTGGATCGGCGGGCGAAAGAGCTCGACGCTACGGTAAAGCGGCTAAAGGCCGACGGTCATGAAGTCCTGGCTATTATGGGTGACGTGTCGAAGACTGCGGATGCTGATCGTATGGTAGACGAAACCGTCAGGGCTTTCGGAAGCATAGATATGGCTATCAACGGCGCGGGCATCTTCGAGGCTCTGGGCTATGATAAACCCGTTGATTACGCGAAGGATGGGCGGTTGCTGCCTTCGCCGATCCATCTGGCCCATGACGATTACTGGGAAGCCATCATCGCCACAAACCTCACCGGCGTATTCAAGTCCTTACGTGCGGAGCTGCGCCAGATGATCAAACAGGGCAAGGGCGGGTCCATCGTTAACATCGGGTCGGTCGCCGCCATAGTTGGCACGCCAGGCAACCCGGCCTACGCGAGCAGCAAGCACGCCGTTACCGGGATAACGAGAAACGCGGCCATCGACTACGCGCCTTATGGCATACGGGTCAACTCGGTGAACCCGCCAGCGACGGATACGCCGATGATTCACCGTGTCTATGAAGTAAATGAGGCCGCGAAAAAGGCCGGGAAAGGCTCGGCAGCTCCAGGTGGCCATTTGGGGAGCCTGATCCAGCAGAACGACCGGGACCATCGCATGTCGACGGCGTGGGAGCAGGTGGCCACGATGCTGTACCTGCTATCCGATGAATCGTCTGACCTCACCGGCGGGATCTTTCCCACGGACGGAGGCGCATCGACGTATTGAACAATACGTCAAATGCAGCCTACCTGATCTCGACGTCTTTCGTGAACGTGCCGACGTTTGTGCCTTCAAGCGTCACCGTGGCCGAGACCCGATACTTTCCGGCAGTGGACAGGCCCGCGAATTCCGCCGGTATAGTCTCGCTGAATTCCTTCCTCAAGGTCTCGCCCGGCTTTATGTTCAGATCGTTCAAGTTGATATCCCTGGTAACAAGCTTCATCGAGCCCAGGATGGGCACGTTCCGCGAAACGCTAACGCTGACCGTTCCGGTATTGATTACCTTGTCTCCCGTATTCTTTATCTCTACGTAGCCGTTCACCCTGTCGCCTCTGGCGTACACGTCCTTATCCGTGCCGTATGATATCACAGCATTCACGTTCCCCGGTGTATTCACGTTTATGGTATCAGCGGCCGCTGATACCAGCGTTACAGTGCCACAGAACAGGATAATTGCGATGCTGAAAACGATGAGCGATGCTCTCAATAATGCAATTGATTTTCCAGTCATACAGTCCACCCTGTTTACCGTTTTGACCCCGTATTAAAATGGATATGCAAACATTATCATGGAATTATATGCGCAGTGCCGCCTGTCGATGCAGGAGGGCCATAAAGTAAAAACCGCCTGATCTCTCCGATATCAGGTCCCTGTCAATCGTCCTATTTCTTCTGAGCGAACGCTTCTTCGGTCTTACTCTGGCTGGCAGGCATAGCAATGCCTTCCCTCTTGCAGGCCGGGCATCCGAACTCGACCGCTTTGGCCCTGACCTTCTTTCCGTCCGCGCCAGTTGCGGAAGGCGGCGTGACCTTGATCAGATGGAGCCTGTGCTTTTCGCAGGTCTTTTTGTCGAACCGCAGCGTCCCCGGCGGGACGTTATATGTATTACGACATGCAGGGAACCCGCTGCAGGCGATGAACTTATTGCCGTCAGACTTGCGCTCCCGGATTACGAGCGGGCTGCCGCAGAGCGGGCATGGCCCGATCTTGCTGTCGGCTGAGGAGCCCTCGCGTAACATGCGCCCGATCTCGCCGCCATGTGCCTCAAGCTGGTCGAACACCTTCTCCAGCATGGCCCGGGACTCACGCAGCACGTCGTCCTTAGGCATGCGGCTGCCGGCGATGGCATCCATGTCCGCCTCGAGCCGGCTGGTCATGGCATTGCTGGTGATCTCGGCCGCATGGGACTTCAGTGCGTCGATCAGCGAGATGCCGGTCGCCGTAGGCTGTGGCGGGTTGCCCTCGATAAAGCCACGGCTGTACAGCTTCGACAGCGCTTCGTGTCTCGTCGCCTTTGTGCCGAGCCCGAGATCTTCCATGAGCTGGATCAGCTTTCCCTGCCCGTAACGCTTGGGGGGCTCGGTCTTTTTCTCCAGCAGGTCGGCCTTTTTCACCTGCAGCGCATCG
>JAEZKS010000245.1 GCA_023436075.1 Methanobacteriota archaeon | reverse complement strand
ATCCAAGGTCCTGCCCAACACATCATCATTAAGATCCTCCGGGCTGACATCATTTCCCAATAGCTTTTCACAGGACACCTTCCCATAAAACTCGCTACAAAGATACAGTCGCCGATCAACAAAACCCAGCCCATTCAAAATCATCGCTTTTAAAACAACACCGTGAGAAAGCTTATGCCCCCTCTTCTTAACGAGCCTGGAATCAACAACACCAGAAACACCAAGCTCATCATAACAACCCGCCACCAAACCCAAATGATCAATCATCTTACTACTCACGCTTTTCATTAAAAAACAATACGAGAACCCCCGATAAAAACAAGAAGCAAGCCCAGCTAACGCCAGCAACACAAACAAAAATCAAAAACCTCAAAATTTACATGCGGAATGTGGGTTATATGTAATACTTTCGTGGAAGTATGTTTAGTGGTAATCACCTATATTAGGTGTGAGATAAAATTATAAAAATTTATAAATAAATAGATATGACTATTTATTATATGTAAACAGCAATTGGTTTTATTTGTAAAGCTGGATATTCAACCTTAATCATTTGTTGTTGTGGAAGTACCAAACCAGAATCTTTAGTGTTTTGCATTCCAGTTATCATATCATTAATCTTGCTTTCTTCAATAGCCGATAATACTGAGCCTTTTAAAAGGTCAATTTTTTCACCTTCATCTAACCTTTTAACCACTTTTCCAAGAACTTTATAATTACCATATGGTATTTCAAAACCGGATAAGTCTTTATTGAATTGTGATTGTAATGGTACTACGGCTTTATAGCCATCCATATCCTTAATATACACGATATAGTTCCTGACTCCAGATCTATCCATGTCTTTTAAAAATAGGCCGATAATTTTTTCAACTAATAGGATACTTTGTAGATCATTATATTCTGCTTGTATTGGTGCTATTTTAAAATTTAACTTCTCAAGATCGGAAAGAGCATTTTGATGTTGTTTTATTTCTCTTTCTGTAGCCCCTTCCCTTGGTTCTAATTTTTTTACTTTATTTCTAAGTTCAAGTAGATTTGGTAATTGTTCATTAAGCTTTTTGCTAACTTCATTAAATTTGTCATGAGCATCTTGATACGATATCCCAACCTCAACTAAATTATAAAGTGTTTGAAAGATTTCATATAATGAACTAAGATAAAATGTACCTTCTATCTCAATAAAATCAGAAGAGTTAATAGTATTCCAATTATCATTACTAACTTTTTTTATTAAACCACTTTCAAGATGTTTTTTTCTGAATCGATTCAATAATGAACCATAAGTATGATACCTTTCAATTTTATTTTCTAATTCTTTTTGATTTTCTCCTGAATCTGATGCGGATACTGAACCTTTTGTATTTAATCCAATAAAATTAATAATGCCCGAAATCGCAAATTCCATGTTAGTAGATATTTTAGTATTAGTTGTATCAATGGATCGAGTCGTAACATTTTCTACCATATTGAAACCATCTTCAATTGATGCATATATGTCCATAAAAATATTTACATCCAAATAAATTGGAATAGTTATATCCTTGCTATCCATAACTTGCCACTCCTAACATTATAGTGTAGTTGAAAATATCATATAATAATAGTTTTGATAATGTATACGGACTAATTAAAAATTTCTCATAAAAAAGAATAAAATATTAAAATAGTCGGCCGAATCCGAATCCATCATTTTTTCTTGACCGCTTTGGAGGCTGATTCCCAAAAATTCCGAAAGGATTAGGATCGGGCTTATTCACTTTTGCCCTATTATATTGTGGAGGCGATCCGAATATATTGTTTTTCTGATGCCTGTGTATTGCTTCTGTCTCTTCTCGTTCTGCTCTTCCTCGGGATCTCGCTGGAGATACTTCTGTGCCATAGAAAATTTTACCGTCCCGCCGGTGTTCTTCAAAACGCCGCTCAGGGTCATTTGAGATTCCATGATACACAGTCTCTCCGAACATTCCTTTCAACCTGTAATTATATGTATCTCTTGAAGCTCTCGATTTTCTACCGGACGTAATAATCCCTTCTTAATGATTATTTTCTTACACGATAGGCTTCCATAAACTGGCCTTTTCTACCGTTAGCTGTTGTGCGCTGTCTAATCCTTGTTGCTTTGTGGGTTTTTGGGTTATTCACTTTCTCAGTCGCCAATATAATCACTCCATATAGTATTAATGCTAAGTAACAACTTGTATAATAAGCAGTTATATATCATAGACGATAAAGCTTTCGATGATAACATTTATGATAGCATATAAGCGATAATACTAATCTTATTCCACTCGTTAAAAAAATCGGAACGCTCGAACAGTATCATCAATATTCAAACACTATCTGCAGTGTGTTTATTTATGTCTACATATACCAACAATGTTTCGGCATGCATTGAATAGGTTATAGTTGTTCATTCTATTGTCAAGTGAAGAAATTAGCAATATGCATCCGTGCTCTCTCGACAATACTCCATAGGTGAAGTGCCACCGAACGGACACGTGTGTTTCCTGTTCTCTCGATTGTAACAATTAAGGCTAAAATACGCTATCAACTATCGAGATTGTTATTCAGAAGCTTTTAAAAGTATGGCCATAGCCCGATCTTCTACATCCGCAGCACTCTTCAGCAATTCCCCTGCCTCCGCAATCCGCTCTGTCACCCGACTTTTATCCTCATAATCTTTAAACAGCATTCCCGCCTTCGTAAACATCTGTCCCGACCGCTCTATCATCGCCGCCGTCTCCTCAAGTCTCCCGTCCCCCGTAATCGTCGCCGCCTCCTTCAGGAACCGCGCATACATATACCTGAAACATCCCCCGCCCGTCCCGCCGATCTCGATGAAAATGTAAAGATTAAACAAATTCATAGCCAGTGCCGTCTCATCAAACATCTCCGGCCACTTCTGGATCTCTTTCGCCGCATGCCTGATACCCTTAATGCCTAAGTTCTTGATCGGCGCGTTCAACATCGAGTCGGCCGTCTGCTTTATCGACGCATAAATGTCCTCGGGCGTCGGATCGTGATAGCCGCTGAAGTCGAACTCGAAGCTGCCGTTCTTCGGCGGGAAGGGCTTGAACTTCGAGCCGCGTACCTTGCGAAGCTGCTCCAGCGTGGCGGTCGTGTAGAAGCCTTTCTTCAGGCCGCCGGTCGCCTGGTCCATGTCGGATATGAGCACCCGGCCATCTCCATCATAGCCACAGGCGACGAAAACGTGTCCGCCGAAGTGGTACTCGGCCGGGAAGCTGAACCAGGGCATGAAGCCCATGTCACCGGAGAGCATGACCGGCTCTTTCTTCCTGAGCCGCTCGACCAGCGCCGACTCCGCCTTCTTGTCACTGGCCGTGAGCGTCTCCGTGATCCTGACACCTGTACGTTCTCCGAGATCGGTGAAGAACCCTTTCGGATTGCCCCGGCCGCCGACGAACGGATAGCCGCCTTTGGGCGCCCAGTAGATGAAGCCCATGCCAGCGCCGAGGCCGAGCAGCATGTCTTCGGAGAGCGGGTGGTTATTGTGATAGTAAATCTTGGCAAGCGAGTTTGTCACGCAGTGGTAGCCGTCTAATGCGGGGCATCGATCGAAGGGGGCGATTTCAGGTTGCGGGGTCACGTTCATCACCAGTTATAATCACATTGTTAGCGAGCGTATGATATATAGTCGATGTGAGACCTGTACGAAAGTAAATTTTATGGTTTTCACCTCGGGATAGATCTCAACGAAGGCAGACGGGGCGCAGAGACTGTAAGAGAATACTGCTTATAAGACTATTTCAATTTACTGTATAAAAGTTCGACAGATACCTATATTAACTTGAACAACACTGTATACCTCAGGAAAATGAATATAATGGCCCGACCCATTGAACTTTGCCTTACCCTCGAAGGTGAGGATGCGATCAGGTTCGAGAAGTATCTCAACGACCCTGATGACATCACTCCTGAAGGCAGGGAGTTACTGAGAAAGGCAAAGAAGATGGCAGAGGAAACGCTATCTAAACTAAATTTGTAGATTTTTAAATGGACTTCATTATCATCGATTGTCTGGCAGATGTAATATGAAAAAAACAAATGTAATACTTGATTTCAGAGTAATTTCGACTAACGATGATATTGCCATTATGGGATTCCAGTGTGCCGATAATGAACTGAACAGTTTCCTCAAAGATGATGCACTGGATAACCAGATATCAATGTTATCGGTGACTTATCTGGTCTACCTGAACGATACCCTCACCTCATATTTTTCTCTGGTCAATTACGCAATGAGGAAAAAGCTGATACGCCCGGAGGACGGCGAATCGGGTTATGACTATTCCCATTACCCTGCCTTGAAAATCGCGCGCCTTGCAGTTCAAGAAGAATTCGAACGTCAGGGCATTGGAACCGCTATGCTAGTAAAATCGATTTCCATTGCACACATTGTATCAAAAATTGTAGGTTGCAGGATCGTTACGGTAGATGCAAAAAAGACTTCGATCGGTTTCTACGAGAGATATGGCTTTAAAAAAGCAATAACGCCTCAAGAGGCCGATACCATAACGATGTACCTCGACTTGAATAAAATGAAATGAGCTCCGGCGGACTTAACAAGATGGCCTCGCAGTCCGATCTCGCGCGCGTGCGCATGAGCGCGCAGGCATGCGACGATTGCCCTGCCATGGGCGTCGCCTGCGTGCATGAGGCCCCGGAGCGATCTTTTATAAGAAATTATTTATAATCAGATGCCAGAGATTTTCATAGAGCAATCACTTCTGTCCCGCCTTTGCCGCGCATCACGAAAAACATGCGTAAGCCATGGTCGGGCAGCGGAGATGACTTGATGAAAAAGGCAATCATCGTAGGCGCCGGTCCCGGCGGCCTTCTCGCGGCGCACAAGCTCGCAGGCAAGCTCGACGTGACCATCATCGAAAAAGGAAAGGACATCGGGCAGCGTACCTGCCAGGTGATCAAAGGAAAGATCTGTATCTACTGTAACGTCTGTAGCGTTACGGCCGGTGTTGGCGGCGCGGGCGGCATGTCGGACGGCAAGCTCAACCTGAGCCCGCTGATCGGCGGCGACTGGGCGGAGTTCGTTGGCACGCAGGAAGCAAACCGACTGATCGACGAGGTAGATGGCTACTTCGTGAAACACGGCGCTCCAGGCAAAGAGCAAGAGGCCAACGGGACGGCACTGGCCACGCGCGCGGCCGCGAACGGCATCGAGTTCATCCCCATCCGGCAGAAGCATATCGGCAGTGACATGCTGCCGCAGGTGATCGGTTCCATGGAACAGGCTCTCAAGAAGAGCGGCGTGAAGTTCCGGCTGGGCACGCGCGTTGAGAATGTGATTATAGAAAACGGCAAGGCTACCGGCGTAATAGCAGACGGCAAACGGATAAAAGCCGACTTCGTGCTGCTGGCACCCGGGCGGTCGGGAAGCACATGGCTTGGCGATCAGATGCAGAGCTTCGGCGTGCCCATCAAGTACATGCCCATCGACGTCGGGGTGCGCGTGGAGGTGCCATCGCTTGTATACGAGGAGGCGGTGCAGACCAACTGGGACCCCAAGTTCCGCATGTATACTCCGACATATGATGATATGGTGCGCACGTTCTGCACATGTCCCTACGGGTTCGTAGTGCAGGATACCTACGAATCGGGTGTCGGCGCGAACGGGCATTCCCAGCGTAACTGTCGATCGAACAACACGAACTTCGCCTTCCTGACTAAGATCGGCCTGACCGAGCCGCTGGAGAACACGAACGAATACGGCTCCACCATCGCCCACCAGGCCCGCACTATCGGCGGCGGGAGGCCCATCCTGCAGCGGCTGGGCGACTTGAAGCGAGGCCAGCGGTCGACGTGGGAGCGGCTGCACCGGAGCTACGTTGAGCCGACGCTGAAGGCAGTGACGCCCGGCGATATTTCCATGGCTATGCCTCACCGGATCGTCACAGACATCATCGAGGGGCTCGACAAGCTGGACCGGGTGGTGCCCGGCGTCGCGTCGGACGCCACTCTGTTGTACGCGCCCGAGATCAAGTTCGCCGCGGTGCGGCCCGAGACACGCGAGCACTTCGAGACGGCTGTTGTTGACGGCCTGTATGTTGCGGGGGATGGTGCTGGCCTGACACGGGGCATCGTACCAGCAGCGGCGACGGGAATATGGGCCGCGGAAGGAATCCTGGCAAAAATCTGGCAATGACACTCGCTGTTGATAGTTGTTTGGCCCGCGTTGTTTCACACAAAATCACGAAATTCTTTTTAGATTTTTCTAAAGCTCTAAGGGAATTAAAACTCTGTTAAACCTCTAACCGGACGAAATCACGATTAAAAAGCAAAATAAACAAAAGCACGGTTATTAAATCACGAATTAAAGATCGAAGGGCACGAAGACACCAAAAAACTCCAGTGCAATCGTCGCTACAACAATTCGTGGTCATCGTATAACCGTTATAGGCAGACAGCGCCTGATCAACTATGGGTACGACGATGTTTCGTTTGGTGTCTTCGTACATTTCGATCTTTAATTCGTGCTTTAATAGCCGTGCTTTCGTCCGTTAGATTCTTAATAGTGATTTCGTTCATTTAGAGGCTTACCTGTGCTTTAATTCCCTTAGAGCTTTAAAAATAAAAAACGAGTTTCGTGCTTTCGTGTGAAACGACGCACATTCCCTAAGAGTCGGAAGGCGATTCAATCCCCGCGAGGACTTCCAGCTCCTCAACCGCGACACGCGCCTTTTTGCGGTTGCCCTTGACATCGCTGGCCAGCAGGTCGTAGTACTCATCCTTAAGCTGGTCTGTCGCGTTGCGCAGCCGTGTAGCGTCGAACTTCTCCATGTATTTTTTGATCACATATGCCTTGTATGCTACTTCATCATACGGGTCGACACGAACGGGCATCCTGCTCCTGCTGGTAAGCCAGATAGGCACGAGCGCGAGGAGCAGCAGCAGTGATATGGCGGCGAGGATCGTCCCTATCCCTGGCATGACCAGCTTTATGCCGCCTTCGGAGACTTCGACCGGCTTGCCTAGCAACACCACATCGCCGATCAGCGCGATTATTCCCCAGTGGCCGGTGCGGTCGAAGGTGACCTTATCTCCCTCGACAGGGTAGAATATGCCATCGGGCGAGACTGCCATCAGGTCAATGCCGCGGCTGCTCAGGTCCTCGAAGACGGAGACAGATACGTCGACGGGCTCTCCGATCGTGGCATCCGACGGCACGTTGATGCGTATAAAGCCGTCGATCTGTGTCACCACGTTTCTCACTTTCCGGGCTCACGAACTGCACCAGGTTGACACGGGACGGGTTCTCTGTCTCGGCAAATGTCACTGGTGTGCCTGCGGACTCGCTCGCTTCGTATGTCATTTCAGGATAGCCAGTGAGGTCCACAGTGAAATTGAAACGATCGGTCTCGGAGACGTAGTTGGCGAAGGTATCCGGGTAGGGTTCCACGTTCCGGGGCAGCAGGGTGGGGAGGAAGACGAATTGATACGTGCCAGGAGCGGCCTCGCCATCGGCGATATTGATGCTGAAGTTGACCATTCGCGTTTCGCCTGGAGCCAGCGCGAACCCGGACGGCGTGACGTTGACCCATGTGATGGCGGCAGGGTAGTCGACCGCTACGCGCATGACGTAGACGCCAGGAAGCAGGCCGTCGTTCTCCACGATGAAGGCGCCGTCGTAGTGCAACGGAAGCTGTTCGGTAGCGATCGATGATTCGGTAGGGGTGAACACTTTGATGCCGGTGCCAGCGGCAGTGGCCGGCGCAGAGAGCATGATAACTATCAGAATAGATATGGCAATCAGGCCGGGCAACGGATGCATCGGGCAATCCTCAGTGCACTATATGCTTAATATATATTTAATAGTTTACATAAAAATAAGGACATAATGGTCATAATGAGCACCATGGAGCAGTTTCAATACATTTTTAACCTGACTCCATAGTGCCCATTGTGACCATGGCGTTACCCGCCCGACACTCGCACATTCTCGAATTTGATGCTCGGTACGTATCCTGATGTCGGGTAGAAACCTGACTCAACCAGTCGGTAGTTGTTTGCAAGCGAGGCATTCATGATCATGGCGGGCATGTTGCCGCCGATCATTCCGCCCTTAAGCGGGAACGCGATCTCGCCGTCTCGGATGGCGTGGCCGGCGTAGATAGCTACGGAGAAGTCGCCGCTGGCCCGGTTGGCCGTGTGAGCGCCGAGGACGTTGTCCACTATGATCCCGTTCTTCACGCTGCGAATCATCTCCTCCTCGCTCATCGTTTCGCCCTCTATCACCACGTTACGGGCGAAGGTCGAAGGTGCCACTTTATATGTGGTACCTGATTCGCCTCGTTCTCCATGCATGGCGTTGCCTGTCGGGCAGGCGTCGGCTTCTAGGGCATCATACGTGTCATACAACAGCGCGCTGAGGACGCCTTTCTCGATGAGCACCGTGCGCTGGCTCGGGTATCCTTCCTCATCCGTGGCGAAGGTGTTCAGTCCCAGCGGGTGCCGGGCATCGTCGGCGATAGTCAGGCCTGATGCCGCGACCGTCTTGCCCATTTTATCAACGTAGACAGACTCTCCTTTCCGGACGGCATCGCCCGAGAGCGCGGGTACGACTGTGTTTGAGAAGATGTCGAAGAATGCGTCGGGCCGCATGATGATGTCCATGGTGGCTGTCTCGATGGACTGCTGGCCGAGCTGTCTGATGGCCTTATCCGTCGCCTTTCGTCCGATCTCCTCAAAGCTGAAGCTGGCCAGGCGGGAGACTTCTGAGTCGTCGCCGTTCACCATAATGCCGTCTTCCTTGAGCACCGTCATCATGTGCCCGCCGATGAATGTACCCTCGTCGAAGACTGAGACGCCGTTGCTGTTGGCCACTGCATATGACATCGTGCCGAAGGACAGGCCGCCGCGGGATGGAATGACTCTGGGGTCAGTCGACGCACCCTCGATCAGGTCCTGCGCGAGCCCTATCCCATCTTCTGTGACCATTTCTGCGATCTTGTTGTCGAAGATCGATCTCACGCCACGGTAATCGCCCTCGCACGGGAGCGCATACTTGCCCGGCTTCCCGAGGCGGGCAACCGCAAGTGCCTGCTTGAGGCCGAACTCGATCGATCGCTCGTCGCAGAACGCGTAGCCGGTGTGTCGTCCGTTGATGGCCCGGATGCCGATGCCGTAGTCGCCGTCATGGGAGCCGAATGTGACCCGGCCTGACTCTACAACGATCGACGTGTGTCGCCTCTTCTGGACGAAGGCCTCGCAGCAGACGTCCATCGAAGCGGCGATTCCTATCACCCGGTTGGCGACTTCGAGTAGCTCTTCCTTCATCTAGACCTCCGGGGCAGAAACCCTATCCTCCATGGCCGGGAGGAGTCGACACTTTCTGAAACATTTCTTCAACATGCTATACCTCCGAAAACTATTTTTCCTATAACTGTAAATAAGTAAGTGTGATACGTTGTTTGACCTTCAAGCTCCGGGTATCCGTCGATGACGGGGAGAAGCTTCTCGACACGATGCGGGAATACACGAAGGCTTTCAACATATGTGTCGAGTGGGGCTTCTCGAAGAGGACGTGGATCAAGGTCGAGAACCACAAGGCGACATACAGGCATGTCAGGGAATCGGGCAGGCTTCCATCGTCCTTCGTTCAGGGAGCAAGGGACTGTGCCTGCGAATCCCTCAAAGCAGTCAAATGCGAGACGCTTCCTGAAAGAAAGCCCTTCGCGGCCATGAGGTACAACCACAGGGTGGCCACGGTAAACATGCTCCACGGCACAGCGACCCTCGCGACCACAGGTGGGAGGATCAAGGTATCCTTCCACATTCCTGACAACTATAAGCCGTATTTCGGATGGAGCATCAAGAGTTCCACGGTATCCTATCGGCGTGAGTCGAAAGAGTTCTATCTCCACGTCTCCATCGAGACGGCGAACCCGGCTACTGTGAGCGACATCACAATCCTCGGCATGGACCGGGGCATCAAGAACATAGTGGTGTGCAGTGATAACACGTTCTTTAACAGTAAAGCCGTTAAGAGCGTCAGAGCGCACTATGCAAGGCTTCGGGCAGAACTTCAGTCCAGAGGCACCCGATCCGCTAAGAGGACACTCAAGAAGGTGAGCGGACGGGAAAGACGGTTTGTGACTAACGTGAACCACTGTATAGCAAAAGCTATTGTCAATAAAGACTATACTGTGTTCGCCCTTGAAGACCTCGGTAAGATACGCGTGCAGAAGCGGAGAGGCAAAGACCTCAACAGGAAACTGAACAACTGGAGTTTCTATCAGCTTAAAGAGTTTCTCCTGTATAAGGCAGAAGCATTGGGAAAGCGGGTTATCCTCGTGGACGGCCGGTACACTTCCCAGAAGTGCTCCTGTTGTGGACATGTCTACAAGGGGAACCGTAATGGTTCCGATTTCCTGTGCCGGAATTGTGGTTTCCATATCCATGCTGACCTCAATGCCTCGCGCAACATCGCCCAAGCCGGTATATCTGGCATGGGTAGGCTGCCTGTCAACCAGCCGAATGTAGCGTCAATAAGACAGTTACAAGCCTCGCCCTTTAGGACGGGGTAGTTGACTCATCTCCCTCCTACTACACATCTGGCGATACGTATATGCGGGCCGCCGTCGCCGACGGGCACCCATTGCCCTTTGCCGCAAATGCCCACGCCGTGCAGGTCTCTGTCATTTCCTACGCCATCGATCAGCTTCAGCGTGTCAAGCGTGCGGCCGGAGAGCGATACGTCACGCAGCGACTTTGTGATCTCGCCATGTTCGATCAAATATGACTCCTGGGCATTGAACTGGAAAAAGCCTTGCGCCGTGTTCACCTGTCCGCCTCTGGTACCCTTGGCGTACACGCCAAGCTCGATGCCTTCGAGCAGCTCCTTGAGCGTCTGGTCGCCCGCCTCGATATAGGTATTACTCATCCGCACGAGCGGTCGGCCATGGTACGACTCGGCCCGCGATCCGCCGTTGGGCGTCATGCCCAGCTTCGCTGCCGTCTCACGGCTGAGGATGAAATCGTTCAGTATGCCCTGTCTGATCAGCAGCTTGTTCCCGGCCCGGACTCCCTCATCGTCATATACCAGGCTCCCGTAGGCGCCAGGTACAGTGGCATCGTCCCGGATCGTCACGATTTCGCTGCCGATCTGCTCGCCCAGCCGGCCGCCGAAGCAGGAATTCCCCGTAGCCACCAGATCAGCCTCGGATGCGTGACCGACCGCCTCGTGTGCGAATACGCCTGCCAGGTCGGGGTCAGCGATCACCGGCATGGGCCCGGAAGGCGGAGACTTGCCGTTCAGCAGTGACACCAGCGATGCCGTGGCAGCATCGGCCTGCTTGAGTTGGGCATCGTCGTCAAAGGCCTCCAGGCCGGCCGTAGCGCCGATCCGTCGCCGCACGGACTGGATCTGACTGTCTTTCCGGCCGATCAGTTCGAGCGCCCAATAGACCCGGGGCGTCCTGGTGATCAGAGACGTCCCCTCGGATGAATTGAACTCCTCGACCGTATACGTATCTTTGTAGCTGATCAGGTCGTTGAAGACGAAATCGTACTGCTTCACGACGTCGTGCGTCGACTGCAGCAGCGCCAGCTTGTCTTCGATAGGCTCATCGATGAAGCTCTTCTTCATCGGCACGGTCACATCGTCTGTGACAGCCTTCACGGGTGCGAGGCCTGCTTTTTCCGTCGTCATCTCGCCGATCCCCCTCGCAGTCCGCATGGCCCGCTCTGCCGCCTCGCCGATCGCTGTCCCGTCGATATCCGGCGTGCTGGCGAAGCCCCAGGCGCCCTTGCAGAGCACCCTGACGCAGGCGCCGGCGTCCTTGCCGGCCACGGCTCTCGTGACAGCGCCTTTCTTCACTTCGAGGGTCGTCGATGTGACGTGGAGAACTCGTACGTCATAATATTCAGCCCGGCCATCCAGAGCATCGCTGACAGCGCGTAACAATGATATCACCGTTTCAGTTTCAGCCGGACAACCACTTATAGCTATGCCCGTAAGAAACGCGGTCTCTGCAGGCCGTTCGAATGCGAAAAAAGATTTCTTATCCCCCACGCGTGTGACCGCAACGGAGGTTGCTCTTGTTGACGATGAGGGTGTTTACAAGCGCCGCATCGCAGCGTTGAGCCCCTTGAACAGCGAGTCTTCGATCTTGTCCTTGGTGCCCACTTTCATGAATGTGCAGCCCAGCCGCTGGATCTCCTCGCCGAACTCGACCATCGTGTAGCCACCGATCTTCCGGTACTTGCGAGACTCGTCGGTCGTCAACTGAAGATACAGAACGCGAGTCTTGTGGTAGATCAGCTTCCTGATCATATCCAGCGTGGCTACCGAGGCGTTCACGTCCTCGGCGTAGATGTTGCGGCCGATCTCCGGGAGGCCGTCGGTCAGGATGATCATCACTTTCGCGCCGGGCTTCTTGCTCCAGCCGTTATCGAGAACTGACTGCAGCGCCAGGTCCAGGCGCGAGCCTCCGGAGCCGTTGCTGGCGATGATCTCGCGGTACATGTTGGTGTTCATGTTGAACGGCCCCATGGCCTCCGATCCGTACTTCCAGAAGCTGATCTCTGCGTCCCTGCCGAGGCCTTCCATCAGCGACAGGCAGGCCACCTTGGCGTAGGTCTGAGGCGAATCGTTTTCGGTGATTGCGTCAGCCATGGTCGCCTTGCGCCACCAGGCCGTCATCGAATTGGAGTCATCGTAGACGATCGCGAAGCGGACCAGCCTGACGTCCCGCCGGCGCTCTCTGGCGATCATTCCTTCGAGGCTCTTGCCCCTGTTACAAAACTCAGCTATCGACTTGTTGAAGTTGATAATGCCAGTGCCCTGGTACGAGTGGTAGACCATGCGCTCCATCGTAGGGGGCACGATGTTGTAGAGACGCAGGAAACTGCGGCCGATAGACCGGCAGCCTGTGAGCAGGTCGTCGTAGGCACATGCATCGCCTGGATCGGCCATGCACTTCGCGCAGGCTTTGCGTACCTTCTTCTCATCTGCGAATAACATCCTACGCCTCCTTGGAGGTCTCAGAGGTTTGCAAGAGGGCACCGAGTTTCAACACAGAGGACACGGAGGGCACAGAGG
>JAEZKS010000231.1 GCA_023436075.1 Methanobacteriota archaeon | reverse complement strand
GTTCATCGCTGAGTCGTCGTTCGGCCGCGAGCTGGATATGGCAGCGACCTGCGCGGCCGTCCGGGATATTTCTGGTGCGAAGTGCTCTGAATCTCTCGGGGTCGCCAAATTCGACTATAAGGACTGGACGATCATCCTGTATAGAAGCGGCCGGGTCGACCTCCGGAAGATACGAGACGAGGCCGACGCGCAAGTTGCGATGAGTGAGCTAGAACGGATGCTCTCAGGCGCCTTCAAGCAGAAGGACAGCGTTTATCAGGATGCCAAACGTTAGGTCATGTGGTACAATGAAGATCAGCATCATCGGTACGGGTTATGTCGGAACGGTCACGGGAACGTGCTTCGCACACATGGGCCATGAGGTCATCTGTGTGGACGTGGACCCGGAGCGGGTGAGGAAAATCAACGAAGGCGTACCTCCGATCTACGAGGAAGGACTGGAAGAACTCCTGCGCGCCCACGCCGGGAAGAACCTGAAGGCCACGCTTGACTATGATGCAGCGATCGCGAACACGGACATCTCATTCATCTGCGTGCCCACGCCGACCGATGCAGACGGCAAGATCGACCTGCGCTTCGTACGGGAGGCAAGCCGCAGCATCGGGCAGCGCCTGAAGAACAAGAAGTCTTACCACGTCGTGGTCGTGAAGAGCACCGTCGTCCCGGGCACCACCTCGAGCGTGGCCACGCCGACGCTGGAGCAGGAATCCGGCAAGAAGGCGGGCGTCGGGTTCGGCACGGGCATGAACCCGGAGTTTCTCAGGGAAGGCAAGGCAGTCTACGACTTCCAGCACCCCGACCGCATCGTGATCGGCGCGGACGATCCGAAGGCGTCCGCAGTCATCCGTGAACTGTACAGGAGCTATACCTGCCCGATCCTGGAGACCGACACGAAAACCGCCGAGATGATCAAGTACGTGTCCAACGCATTCCTGGCGACGAAGATCTCGTTCTCCAACGAGATCGGCAACATCTGCAAGCGCCTCGGGATCGACACCTACAAGGTCATGGATGGCGTCGGGCTGGACGCCCGGATATCCCCCCACTTCCTGCGATCCGGCTTAGGCTTCGGCGGGAGCTGCTTTCCCAAGGACGTCAAGGCGCTCATCGGCAAGGCCGGCGAGGTAGACTACGAGCCGTTGCTGCTGAAGACTGTGCTAAAGGTCAACGACAGGCAGCCAGAGATCGCCATGTGGCTCCTGAAGAAGCACATGACAAACCTCGTGGGCAAAAAGATCGCCGTGCTGGGCCTTGCCTTCAAAGACGATACTGATGATATCAGGGAATCGCGTGCCATACCCCTCATAGGCATGCTGCTGGCCGAAGGTGCGAACGTCGCCGCTTACGACCGCATGGCAGCAGAGCACATGAAGAAAGTGTACCCGAACATCAGCTACATGAAGACCGCTGGCGACGCATTGGACGGGGCCGATGCGTGCCTGATAGCGACAGAATGGAAAGAGTTCGGAGAGCTGGACGGCGAGTTTTCCCGCATGAAAAACAAGATTGTGATCGACGGCCGCAAGGTGGTCGATCCGCACGGGAAAGATATCATCTACGAAGGATTGTGCTGGTAAGCGGTCCGACTCGAACAGCGCCGGCCGACAGCGCTTCTTTTTTACTTTGCATTTAGGTATATTAGATTAATATCAGCCCCGCTACTGACAACTGTATCAGAGGAGGTTGATTTGAATGTACATATCGTATAACGAACCATCTGTCATCCGGATGATCAGGTCGTTCATGACTGCCTGTCTCAGCTTGCTGACTGGCGTGAAACGCCCTGCGGATGACACCGTATACCCTGACGAAAATGAAATGGCCCCCACTACCAGGGAAAGTAAGGAATTGCGCGCATATGCTGAAGATTTCGTCTTCCTGCTGTCGATCGTATGCATCGCCCTGATGCTGCTGATAGGCCTGGTAATTCCTGCAATCATGGTAGTAGGCCTGTGCCTGCTGCTCGTCGAGCGCCGGACCAGATATCGTGCGGCATTTGTCGGAAAAGCGGCCCCTGTGTAGACCAGACGTAAATCCTGTGGCAGAAAGTGCCGCCACATTGCTTTTTTATCTTCAGCCTATCAGCGTGGAGATATATATCGACAGAAGCTGGAAGCGGAAGGAAAAGCACAGTAGCCCATAACCTTTTTTAGATGAAAATCGTTTCAAGAGGCTATGTCCGACCTGTCCAGCATCGTCGCCGGCATTGTCCTAGGGCTGTCCTTAGCCGTGCCCCCGGGGCCTGTCAACGCCGCCATAGCGGCTGCTGCGGCCAGAGGGTCATACGTGAACGGCATCAAGATCGGCCTCGGCGCGATGACATCGGACTTCACCTACCTGATCCTCACGGTCATCGGCGTAGCGGTGCTGCTCACCGGCACGCTTGCGCGGAACCTGATCTCCGTGATCGGCGGGCTGATATTGCTGTACTACGCCTACTCGACGCTGAAGAGCTATAAAAAGTCAGCTAATATACAGGACAGCGCCGGGACGGGCAACCACTATCTCACAGGTCTCGTCATGGGCCTGACCAACCCGATGGGCATCCTGTGGTGGGTCACGGCGGGCGCAGCCTTCGTGGCCATGTTCAACGTCCTCGGCGTCGCAGGATTCATGCTCGGGCTCTTCACATGGGTGAGCGCATTCTCGGTATTCGTATTTTACGCCGGCAAAAAGGTGGACATCGTGTACCCGGCTATCATCATCGGCAGCGGGCTGATGATGCTCTTCTTCGGGCTCGTGCTGCTGTGCGAAGTTATCAGGCCTGCGATCGGCCTGTGATCTTGAAGCTACCGGGGCATCCGCGCGCGACCGGGCCGCCGGGCCCTCATGTTTAAGCCGCCGGGCCCTCATGTTTAAGCCGCAATAGTCGATCTTAAAAGTTTTTCATGAGGCATATTACCCGAATGCCCGTATTGGTGCTTTCGTGCTTTCAGTGACTTTATATTCGTACACTTAGAGCCCTTGGTGCTTTAACCGTGACCTTAGTGCCCTTCGTGGCTTTAGTGAAAAATGAAAAACGTTTAGTGTTTTCGTGTTGAAACTACGCGATATAAAAAGTGAGCGGCTGTATATTCCGATCAAAAATGCATTAGAACTGGTTTTATTTTTCCCGGGGAGGGGGCAGCGATGCCCCCCACTCCCGGATGACCTCGAACACGGGAAGGAATGCCTTTCCGTGCCCGGTCAACGAATACTCGACCCTGGGAGGTACTTCGGGATAGACTACACGATTGATAATATGGTATTTTTCCAGGTCACGCAGGTGGGTAGTGATGGTCTTCGAGTTTACGTTGCCCATCCGTTTCTGTAACTCGGTAAACCGTAGCGCCTGGTCGTTCAGATGCCAGATTATGATCAGGTTCCACCGGCTACCAAGGACCTGACACAGGTAATTCATGTCGCATTTTACGTTATTTTTGCATTTCATGACGATTTACCCATTAGTTACTTTTTGGCAACAGTATTACTTTTATATCACTAACGTGTTTAAGTAATTATAGGATATTAACTTATCGTTCGTGCAATAACTGAAATGCCTGGCACAAAATCATGAATGGTGTTAAAATGAAGGTAATTGCGATCAACGGAAGCCCGCGCAAGGAATGGAACACCGCAACGCTGCTGAACAAAGCCCTCGAAGGCGCCGCTTCGCAGGGAGCCGAAACCGAGACGGCCCATCTCTACGACCTGGACTTCAAAGGCTGCAAAAGCTGTTTCGCATGCCGGCTGAAGGGCGGGAAATCGTACGGCAAATGCGCCCAGAGGGACGAGCTCACGCCGATTCTCGGCAGGATCGAGAAATGCGATGCGCTGATCATGGGATCGCCCATCTACCTGAGCTCGATCACCGGCGAGATGAAGTCATTCATGGAGCGAGCCATCTATCCCTACCTGGTCTACGACGCCAAGCGCTCTTCGCTGTTCCCGAAGAAGATAAAGACAGGGTTCATCTATACCCTGGGGGCGAACGAGGAACGGATGAAAGATCTGCAGACGGACAAGCATATAGCGATCAACGAGATGGTCACAGGCAGAATACTGGGCTCGGCTGAATCCCTGATGGTCACGGACACCTATCAGTTCGACGACTATTCAAAGTACGTCTGCTCTCATGACGAGGCGGCCAAGGCAAAGAGACGCAGGGAAGTGTTCCCGCTGGACTGCCAGAAAGCGTTCGACATGGGCGTGAGGCTCACGAAGAAATAAGAGGACACCTCCACGCACTCCAAGAGAACGCAAGAACGCGAAGACGTTTACAGCCCGCCAAGGACGCCAAGAAGCCAAGCACGCCAAGACTTTAAACAAAAAGGCATATACCAGAAGCCGTTTTATTTAATCGTCCTTGGCGTGCTTGGCCCCTTGGCGCGCTTGGCGCGCTGTAAACGTCCTTGGCGGACATCTCTATACTACGCACAGCCAAAACAAGGCCAGATATATCAGCCTTACCTGAGAAAATACATCGCTAAAGCTTGCCCTGACCTATAAACAAGAGCGACCTTCGTTGCGGTCACACACAAGAGCACCGCCACAAGCCCTCAATTATAATATTATTTTTTAACCGCTTCCGCAATGATCGGCGCAACCGAAACTTTGCTCGTCGCCTTCTCAAGCGTGTCCGTGGATAGCATAGACCTCATGCCGCCGTTGTTCATCCGCAACAGGGCATTCCGAACAAGTACTGCGTGAATGCAGGCAACGTGGACTTCCCGGGCGCCTTCAGCTTTCAGCAGCTTGATCGCCTCGGCGATGGTACCGCCGGTGCTCACGATGTCGTCCATCAGCACCACGTCCCGGCCCTTGATGTCAAGGCTCTTGGGCGCGATCTTCACCTCGTCGCCCGACAGGCGGGTCTTCTCCAGATAATCATAGGGAAGGCCGTACTGCTCTGCGGCAGGCTTCACGATCTTGAGTGCCCCGTCATCCGGTGCCATGAGGACCGGCTCGTGGAGGCTCATGTTCACGATGAAATTGCCGACCACGCTCGACGCGTTCAGGTCCGTGGCCTCACACGGGAAATACTGTAAAACAGAGGGATCGTGGACGTTGACGGTGAATACGCGATCCGCGGCGACGGTCTTCGCCAGCGCCCGTGCGCTGATCGGCTCGCCTGGGTGGAACCGCTTGTCCTGGCGGGCATAGCCCATGTACGGGATGACGACCGTGGTGCTTTTCGCCTCGTCGCAAGCATCGATCAGCTCGAGAAGGTAAACGTAGTCGTTCGAGGTCGGGGTGCTCTGGACAATCACGACGTCCTTGCCCCGCAGCTCGCCCGTGACGCGGCAGTAGACCTCGCCGTCCGGGAACTCCTTGAACTCTGTCAGATCGACCTCGCAGCCCAGCAACGACGCCGCACGGGTCGCCAGCAACTGGGAAGACGGTCCCGCCACAACCTTCATATCCATGCTCGATACCCCGGTATGTCTATTGCTTGAAAGGCGACCTGAAGGGATATAAACTTATCCCGATCGATGGCAGGCAGGCGTCGGTAAGTCGGGCTGCAACGGAAAGAGTGGCTTACCCGTTTCCAGCAGGCTCTTCAGGCTGCTCATGAGAACGACCCAGCCCTGCGTGGTGTCCACGTTTTCCTTGCTATCCGGCTCAAATCCCTCGCGAGTCCCCGTCAGCCGTGTGACCGTCCCGAAGGGCTCCAGCCGGAAGGTGACCGTGGTC
>JAEZKS010000229.1 GCA_023436075.1 Methanobacteriota archaeon | reverse complement strand
CGTCACAGCCGTATTAACTATAATAATACGCTGTAGTAGACCGTAAAGGTCGCTGACTACGGAGGAATTCAATGGCAAGAAAAGAAACGGTGGAAGCTGTCAAGAAAGCCTTGGCAGACAAGCCTAAGAGAAATTTTTCGGAGAGCGTCGATCTTGCTATTAACCTTAAAAACATAGACCTCAGCCAGCCGAAGAACCGTGTGGACGAGGACATCATTCTCCCGAGCGGACTGGGCAAACCCGTCAAGGTTGCCGTGTTCGCCAAGGGTGAGGTGGCCGTCAACGCGGAAAAGGCAGGCGCGGACTATGTGTTCCCCCCGGAAGAAATAGACAAGCTGGGGTCGGATAAGGCCAGAGCAAAGAAACTCGCAGGCGAGGTCAGCTTCTTCATTGCAGAAACAGCCTACATGCCTACGATCGGTAAGAGGCTAGGCCAGGTGCTCGGTCCGCGGGGCAAGATGCCCGCGCCGCTGCCGCCGTCGGCCGACGTTACCGCGCTGATCAACAGGCAGAAGAAGTCGATCAAGGTGCGATCCAAGGACCGGATGACGTTCCATGCCCACATCGGCACGGAGACGATGACCGCCGAGGAGATCGCCGAGAACATCGACACGATCATCAAGAGGCTTGAGACAAAGCTCGAGAAGGGCAAGATGAACATCGGCTCGATCTACGTGAAGACGACGATGGGCCCGGCCGTGAAGGTGATGTAACCATGGAGGCCGAAACCCAGGTTCACCACAGCACTCACATTCCCCAGTGGAAGAAAGACGAGATCAAGAAGATCGTCGATGGCGCAGGCAGCCGCAAGACTGTAGGCATCGTCGATGTGCACGGCGTCCCGTCGAACTCGCTGCAGAAGATGCGGCAGAACCTCCGGGGCAAAGTGGAGATGCGGATGGTCCGCAACACGCTGGCCACCATCGCGCTCGACTCGATCCCGGCCGACCAGAAGGCACACGAGCTGGCGAAGTTCGTGGACGGCCAGATGGTCATCGTCTACACGGATCTCAACGCGTTCAAGCTGTACAAGCTCCTCGAATCGACCAAATCCAAGCGCGCCGCAAAGGGCGGAGACATCGCGCCTGAAGACATCGTGGTCCCCAAGGGTCCGACGTCCTTCAAGCCCGGCCCCCTCGTAGGCGAGCTCCAGCAGGTCGGCATCCCGGCCGGCATCGAAGGCGGCAAGGTCGTCATCAAGGACACCAAGACCGTCGTCAGGAGGGGCGGGAAGATCTCGGCGAAGCTCGCGGAGATGCTCACCCGGCTCGAGATTACGCCCATCGACGTAGGCCTGAACCTGAAGGCCGTAGTGGAGGGTCACACTCTCTACATGCCGCAGGACCTCGCGATGGATGAGGACGCGCTACGCAACATGTTCACGCAGGCCGCCCGCGAGGCGTTCAACCTGAGCATGGAGGCGGGCTACACGACCAAGGACACCATAGAGCCTCTCATACAGAAGGCTGTCCTGGAGTCCAAGGCGCTGGCCGTCAACGCACCCATCTTCGAGAAGGAGGTCATGGACATCATCCTGTCGAAGGCAGAGGTGGAGATGCTTGCCGTCGCAAAGACGGTAGCAGGCAAAGAAAACGCGCTAGACGAAGAACTGAAAAACAAGGTGAAATAACAATAATCAGAGGTGTTACAAATGGAATACGTATATGCAGCACTTTTATTACACAAGGCTGGTAAGCCTGTGGATGAGAACGGTGTCACTTCCGTCCTGAAGGCGGCGGGAGTTGCAGTGAACGATGCTCGTGTCAAGGCACTGGTTGCCGCGCTCGAGGGCGTCAACATCGACGAGGCCATCTCCAAGGCAGCGTTCGCCGCGGCTCCGGCCCCGGCGGCAGCTGCCCCGGCAGCCGGCGCACCGGCCGCAGCGGAAGAGGCCCCCAAGGACGAGAAGAAGAAGGAAGAGGAAGAGGCCACCGGCATGGAAGGCCTCGGCGCCCTGTTCGGGTAAACCCCCGAACCCTTCTCTTTTGTTCGAGAACGCAGAGGGACACGAATGTCCCTGCCTCAAAGGCAGGCGTAAGTGGCCCTCGGCCGTATTTTTTACGGCAAACGTGCTATTTACGCTATATATTTGACGCTCTGGCGCTTATTCCGCTTTTTTATCGGCAACCGATTTTAATCTTGAGCGATAAACCCTTGTTTCCCTTGCGATTGCTCTCTATGGCAGAATGGGTTCTGTATGTAAGAAGGTATGAAATGAAGTGCAGAGTATGCGGGAAAGTGATCGGCGCTGACAGCAGCATCAGCATGAGCGGTCGAGCCATGTGCCTTCCCTGTGGCATAAAAACGCTGGAGGATGCCGGAGTGGATGTCGCATGGCTCGGCTTGAAAGAAGGTCACCGGCGCCGACGTCCGCATCATGGCCAGACGTCCATCGCAATGTTCGGTCAGAGTTACCAGTCTTTCCTGTAATCTTTTAGACGTTATTTTAAGCCACGTAAGTCTGTTTCATAGTCCTCTGCAGTCTCTGTGCCTTCTCTGCGCTCGCTGCGAGAAAAAACTGTTCTACGTTTCCTCGATGCTCAGCCTGAAACAGGGCAGCGTTGCTATCCTATAAAAGCATGCGATGAACGAATTTCCCGCAGAGTTCGCAGAGACGGCGCAGAGACCGCAGAGACTGATTAGAATTCGCTTCCGGCATCGTACAAAACCTTTCAAGAATGACTATAATCGATAATTTCATGGTTTGCGATTCAGGAACGACTATAAATCCCTTGGGCGATTAATAGTGAAGGGATCATATGATTTTAGTCACCGGATGCAACCCCCTTGGCCTTCGCCTGGTCGAAGCATTGAACTCCGATGCCGCGAAAGGCGCCTGCGATCGCGACTGCCCGGACATACCTGAAGGCTGGCTGACCTACGACGTAAATGACGAGGAGAGCATATCCCGGCTCGTGGACGAGCTGCGGCCTTCTGTAATCATCCTGACCGAGCAGATCGACGGCATCGAGTATTGTGAACAGCACCGCATGGATGCCATGCACTATAATACTCGGGCCATCCGCTTTTTCACGGAGGCAGCACAGCGGACCGGTGCACGGGTCGTCTACCGCTCGACGGCATTCGTCTTCGACGGACGGAAGCCTGACGGCATGTACCTGGAGACGGACAGGGTAAATCCGATCGACGTCTATGCCGAGACAAAGCTGATGGGCGAGGTGCACACCGATAAGGTCTATAATTTCCTCGTGGCGCGGATGGGCGAGCTTTACGGCGCATACCCGGATAACTTCGTGAGCCATGTCTTAGAGCATCTACAGGCCGGCGAGAAAGTCGAGTTGGCTCAGGACATGTACTTCTCGCCGATCTACATCGATGACGCGACAGACGCCATCCGGATGCTGACTGTGAATAAGATGACGGGATTCTACAACGTCGCCGGCCCGGAACGGATCAGCCACTATGACTTCGGCAGGCGAATCGCAAAAGCGTTCGGCCTGAGTGAAGACCTCGTCGCCCCGGTAAAGTCCGCCGATCTCGGGCTGACCGTACTCATGCCCGCCGACACGTCGCTGGACACCTCTAAGATCGGCCCGCTGATCAGGATACGCGGTGTCGACGAAGGGCTGGCGGCGATGAAGTCTGCCATGCGTTGATGGGCATCGTAAAAGTGTTCGTTCAGGCGACCGGTTTTGTACATGCGGCCCGTGTATCAGGACACAAAGTTACACGAAGGACGGTTAACAGAGACGCTTCTCATAGCCTCCTTTCTTAAAAATCCCTTTGTGTACCTTCGTGTGCACTTTGCGTACCTTTGTGTCCTAACACAGAAAGAAAACGGGCGACGGGCTTGTCTGCCGTACTTTTCATCAGGCTCGTCCGCCCTGTAAAAGCTTAGCGTTTGAGCGCTCTCTCGGCCTCTCCGAGCTTCTTCTCTGCTTTGCCGGCCACCTCTTCCGCCTTGCCTTTAGCTTCCGTGCCGGGCTTGTGAGTGATCTTGCCAGCCTCTTCCTTAGCTTTGCCTGTTAACTCTTTTTTGGCACCGCTGAGTTCCTTCTTGATTCCGCCCACGAATATCACCGTACTGCGCTAAGTCGGCGACATATAAAATCGTTGATAATGAAAATCGCAGGATATGCAGAACGAATTGTATTCAGGCATGATCATGTGCGAAACTGGCTGAAAATGAAAAAATAGGCTACAGCGGCAAGCGTCTATATTGTCCGCATGCTGCCGCAGCCGTATTGTGCTTTTACAGTTGGTATGGCGTAATCAGCCTGTAGTTGACCGCGTTGAGCGTCTTCGTGCCGTCTAGCTTAAGCACGTAGCTGCCCGGGGATGCTGGCGCGTAATTCAAGTGCGCGTAGGCGGACATCAGACCTTCCTGGAAGTTGCCCGCATCAGCGACCTTGTTGCCATCCGGATCGAACAGGCTCAGCGTCGGCGTGTAGAACGAAAAGCCCCAGGCGAGCCGGGCATTGACGCTGCCCGAGTTGCCAGGATCGACGTTCAGGCTGACGGTCTGTCCCCTGCCGAGTGTGCCTGTCTTTACGTAGGCTGTCTGCACGGGCTCCGTCGTCACACCTGAGAATGTGACCGGCATGTATGAGTTCTTCGCCTGCACCTTGACCAGGTAATATCCGGCCTCCTGCGCGTTATACTGCACCGTTTCCGATGTGGTGTAGCGCTGCTCCGACTTCGAGACGAGGTTGCCGTCCGGGTCGTAGAGGTACAGGTTGATGTCGTTCATGGTGCTTGCCCACGAGACCTGGGCCGTGATCTGGCCTGCACTGTCCGGGACTACGTACGCGTAGTAGTCGCCGTTATTGGATGCCGATCCGGAGAAGGCATACTCCCCCGGTGTCGGGGTTGGATCAGGTCCCGGTGTCGGCGTTGGGGTTGGGTTGGGGCCTGGCGTCGGTGTAGGCGTCGGGTTCGGGCCAGGCGTTGGAGTTGGCGTGGGCGTGGGTGATGGTGCCGCCGTGCCCACAATGTTCAGAGTGTACGTCTTCGTCGCGGCCACCGAGCTGTCGGAGTCTGACGTTGCGGTCAGCGTGACGGTGTACGTGCCCGTCGTCGCATCTGCGGCCGGCGTGATCGCCAGCTTCAGGATGGATGCCGAGTTCGAGTCCAGGCTGCCGCCATTGTAGCCGCTGATGGCCCACCAGGCATCGGGTATGCCGTCGACAGTCATAGTGTACGAGTCGGCCACGCTGCCCGTGTTCGAGATCATGGCACTCTGCTCGGCGGTGGTGCCTGCCTTTATCTGGTACTTGCTCATGTCTATGCCGAGCTGGTTGTTGTACCTGGCGAACAGGTTCAACAGGCTGACGCCGTAGTTGCCCGGTTCTGGCGTTGGTGTCGGGTTGGGGCCTGGCGTAGGCGTCGGTGTCGGGTTCGGGCCCGGCGTTGGAGTTGGCGTTGGAGTTGGCGTCGGCGTTGGCGACGGGAGCTGGCCGCTCAGGACGTAGTCGAGGGCAGCCTTGGCCTGTACCCGGCCGTAGCCGTAGTCGTTGTTCGGGACGCTGCTGCCGAGAGGCTTTGCCGTCTTTGTCAGCGCATCTTTTACCTGCGCCGGGGTAAGATCCGGCTTGGCCGAGAGGAGCAGCGCCACGGTACCCGAGGTCATGGGGGTAGCCATGGAGGTGCCGCTCATTGCCTGGTAGTATTGGCCGACTGGCTTGGATGATGCGACGCCCGTGGCTTTGGCTGCGACGAGGCCGACGCCCATGTTGGTGACGTCAGGCTTGACGGTGCCGTCCCGGTTGGGGCCGCGCGAGCTGAACGAGGCGATGGCATCGTTCCGGTCGCTGGCGCCGACCGTGATGACGTTCGGGTCGTCACCGGGGCTGCATATGGTCTTTGCTCCGGGCCCGCTGTTGCCGGCTGCGATGACGCAGACGATGCCCTGCTTGATGGCGTTGTCCAGCGCGTCGCACATGGCCTGGTCGTGGGTGGTGCTGCCGAGGGACATTGAGATCACGTCGGCGCCGTTCTGCACGGCCCACTGGATGCCCTTGATGATGTTGGTGGTGCTGCCGGAGCCGGATTTGCTGAGCACCTTTGCGACCATCAGGCTGGCATTGGGCGCCACGCCCTTGTACTGGCCGTTGGAGGCTGCGCCGGTGCCGGCGATGGTGCTGGACACATGGGTCCCGTGGCCGTGGTCGTCGTACGGCGTGGTCTTGCCGCTCACGTAATCGACCCAGCTGACCACTTTGTTGCCATTGAGGTCGGGGTGGCTGGCGTCGATGCCCGTATCGATGACGGCCACTTTGACACCCTCTCCGGTGTAGCCCGTCGCCCAGACCTGGTCGCCGCCGATCTGCGGGACTGCCTTGTCGAGCAGGACATGCATCGTCTGGTCTTTCTCGACGTACTTGACGTTGTCCATGGCTCTGAGCTCGTCTACCTTATCGTCCGGTAACGTGATCGCCATGCCGTCGATGATGCTGTAGCGGTCGATGATCCTGCCGTTATATGAGTCGATCAGGCTCTCGACCTGGCTCTGGGCTGCGGCAGAAGCCGTGCCCTGGTCATTGAAAGCTACGATATAAGTCGAATAGCCCGTTGACGCGGAAGCAGACGGGTCTTTGAGAGACGGGACCGCCGCCACGACGGCGATCGTGCTGGAGAGCAGCAAGATCGCGACGAGAGCGATGCCGATCAGAGTTTTTGTTTTTATGTTTTTCCCTCCGTTGGTTTGGCCTTGCTAACTTGCCTATCGTATTGCGTTATCGGACAGTTGCCTATTTTGCTATAAGTACTTTATCCTAAATTTAGAAAATTATGTAATTTATTAGGCTATTTTTTACCAAATTTACCCATTAGAGGCTATGGCATCGGATTTCCTGTCCGAGCGGCTGGTAACCGCTGACAGATAGATTTCCAGTCATAATCCGTGGTATTAGTGGCAATCGCCATGCTACCAGCCAGTACTGGCGCTCTTCGCTATTTTTAAAATCGTCATGCATCTATCGCTTGTTTCTTAGTAATTAGTAACCGGAAAGGGCCCGCATACCAATCGGTTTAAATATCGGGAAGCGCATAATAAGCTTGGGATTTGGATTGGATCAGTTGATATGAATCAATTTGATCGACATTCGCTAGATCATTGAGCGCTGCCTCTATGTCAGGCGGGAATTCACGTTCAGGTTTAGCTTGCCTTTCCTGTCGGGGCTGCGACTTCAGCCCGATATCATCGTCCAGGATTCTAACAGGGACGGCCCGGAAAGATAGCGACTTCGAAAAGTACGAAATCAGTACGAAAGCAAAACTTAAACGAGTTCGTGTAAAAAATGCGGCTCGGCGGACAGGCCTGCGGGACTTCTCGCAATAGCTACGGATTGCCTGCCCCGCGCCGGGGAAAGACTACATACCAAAAATTTGGGGATGGGATTAAACATGCAATCAATCGTGCAAGAAGCACTGAAATACACGGAAATGGAACGTGAATACCGGAACGAGAAGGGGGACAACACCGCGGGTGCCGACTTTGAAGACTTCGGGCTCCCCCAGATCAAGATCGTCGGATGCGGCGGCGCAGGCAACAACACCATCAACAGGCTGTACAACATTGGTGTCGACGGCGCCGAGACAATCGCTGTCAACACTGATAAGCAGCACCTCGACGTGATCAAGGCCGACAAGAAGATCCTGGTCGGCAAGTCGCTCACCAGGGGCCTGGGCGCAGGCGGTTTCCCTGAGATAGGGAAGCGCGCGGCAGAGCTGGCCCGCAGCACGCTGCAGGAAGTACTGAAAGACGCTGACCTCGTGTTCATCACGGCAGGCATGGGCGGCGGAACGGGTACCGGCACGGCGCCCATCGTCGCACAGGTCGCCAAGGAACAGGGCGCCATCGTCGTAGGCATGGTTTCCACGCCGTTCAAGGTTGAGCGCGCCAGGATGGTCAAGGCTGAAGAGGGCATCGCCGACTTAAGGGCAGCGGCAGACACGGTCATCGTGCTGGACAACAACAGGCTGCTCGAAATGGTGCCGAACCTGCCGCTGGAGCAGGCGTTCTCGGTCATGGACCAGCTGATCTCGGAAACCGTCAAGGGCATATCGGAGACGATCACCCGGCCGTCGCTCATTAACCTCGATTTCGCCGATGTTAAAGCGATCATGAATGCCGGCGGCATCGCCGTCATGCTCGTGGGCGAGACCAAGAGCCAGGACAAGTCTGACAACGTCGTCAGGGCGGCACTCAACCACCCGCTGCTGGACGTCGATTACCGTGGCGCCACAGGCGCGCTGGTGCACATCACCGGTGGCCCGGACCTGACGCTGCGCGAAGCGGAGAACATTGCCGAGTCGCTCACCTACGAGATGGACTCGCACGCGAACGTCATCTGGGGCGCACGCATCCAGAAGGACTACGAGGGCAAGGTCAGAGTGCTCGCCATCATGACAGGCATCAACTCGCCGCAGGTCATGGGCAAGAACGGCCAGAAGGCCTCTGCAGCCGATGACGCCGCGGACTACTCGGGCGGCAGGTTCCCCGCAAGGAAAGGCAAGGCTTCCTCGTCCATTATCGACGTAATCAGGTAAAGGGCGCGCCGGTTGACGGCTCGCCTGTTTTTCTTTTTAAGTGTCCTTTTTCGTCTCGTTCTTTTTTCATCGTTAACCTTTGCTCTGGCTTTCGACTTCGAATACAAGGAACCGTTTTAGGCCGCAGCGGACGCGGCATTTCTGATACAGGCAAGCCAGTTTATTGCCGCGTGCGCTGCGCTCGCTGCGGCCTTTAATTGTGCTTTTGTTCCAGACAAGAGAGCCCGGCGGCTTTTAAACAAGAGAGCCCGGCGGCTCGGTCGCGCGTGCGTTTTGTGTGCTGGGGCAGAGCTGAGCGAAGTTTTTCTGGGACATAAGGGTGTGCTGTTCCTGCCGGGGCTTTCGACTTCGAACACCTGGAACCATTTTTTAGGCCGCAGCCGGCGCCGCGGGCGCGGGCATAAAAAAATGGGTCCCGTTTTTAATTA
>JAEZKS010000207.1 GCA_023436075.1 Methanobacteriota archaeon | reverse complement strand
GCCTGTCGCGGAAGAAGAACGGCTCTCACAACAGGGAAAAGGCTAAGATGAAGCTGGCGAAGGCCCATGATCGGGTGGAGAATCAGCGTCGTGACCACGCTCATAAGCTATCGAGGTTCTACGTCGATAACTACGATATCATCGTGGTCGAAGACTTGAACACCAAGCATCTCAAAGAGAAAGACGACAATAAGGGGATGCGTAAGAGCATTCACGACGCTGGATGGGCTCGATTCCTGTCCTATCCGGACTACAAGGCGGAAGGAGCCGGTAGACAGTTGATACGGGTAGAGCCAAGAGGCACGACACAGCAGTGTTCTTGTTGCGGGGCAACTGTGCTTAAGACGTTGAAGGAGCGGGTGCACGAATGTCCGTATTGTGGGCTTGTAAGGGACCGGGACCTCAATACGGCGTATAACATATTAATCGCAGGCATGGGACACGCCGAAGAGCCTGTAGAGCCATTACCTCTACTTGACCTGACGGTCGAGCAAGCAATGGGGATGAAGCAGGAAACCACAGCCCCTTAGGGCGTGGTAGTTCACTAAAATTATGTGGTTCTCTCCGCCCTTGCAGGGCAGACTTCCTTGTCGAACGGAAAAGACTACCGCCTCGAATTGGTCTGGGATACCTTTATGTCAGAAATGCTCGTTATAACACGGCAGGGTGAAAAACCTTGGACTTCGACATCGGCCAGTTCATTGACAAGTACTACATACACCCGATCGTGAGCTCCGGCGAGGGCTACAATCCGGTCAATACGATCACCTACGCTATCCTCCTCGGTATCAGTCTCTTCGTTATCCTGAAGATCATGGACATTCTCAAGATCAGGCTCGATGAGCGGTTCGTCATATCCACGGCGCCTTTCATCCTGTTCGGCGCTTCGCTGCGTGTCATCCAGGACGTGGGCGCGGTGCAGCCGCCGGTCAGCTATTTGTTCATCACGCCGCTGGTCTACGTGCTGGCTGCCGTCATCACTGGGGCGGCGCTGCTGACGTGCATCGCGCTGGAGCGCAAGGGAGTGATCAAGGACTACGCGAAGCCGTACTTCTGGACAGGCGTAGCGGGCATCGTGATCGTGCTGGCTATCCTGACCACGAAGCAGTTCAGCTCGGCATGGTGGGCGCCAGTCGTCATCGTGCTGCTGGCCTCGGCATTCACCGGGGCGATCTATCTGATCGCCCGGCACTTCCACTGGGACTTCCTGACTAACAAGCTGAACGTAGCGATCCTCGGGGCGCACATGTTCGACGCTTCGTCCACTTTCACGGCTATCGACATCGTCGGCGGCTTCGCGGAGAAGCACGTGGTGCCGGTCTTCTTCATCAACTTCGCCGGCACGGCTGCCGTCATGTATGCGCTCAAGCTGGCGGTGTTCATCCCGGTCATCTACCTGATAGAGAAGTATTTCAAGGATGATCCGCAGCTTTACTATGCGATCAAGTTCGTGCTGCTGGTGCTGGGCTTTGGGCCGGGCATCCGTAATACGCTCGAGCTGACGTTCCTACAGGTATGACCCCAAACATTCCGAACATCGTTCCCGGGCCGCGGGACTTCGCGGCCTACCTTCATAAGATAAGGTACTTTATCCTCGCCATAGCGGCGCTCATGGCTTTTTCCTTCGCGATCGGCTCCGCGTTCGCGCTGACTATGCCGGACCAGGCGCAACAGATCATGAACCTGATCGCCGGGCAGTTCGATGGCTTCGAGGATAAGGACTCGTTCGGCCTCATGGTCAGCCTGTTCCTTCACAACGCGCTCATCTGTGCGCTGATGGCAATTTTAGGCATCGCGCTGGGCTTTATCACCCTCCTGCTCGTGTTCGATAACGGTCTCATGATCGGCCTGATCGGCACGATGGCGGCAGGCCGGATAGGTCTGCCGATAGCGCTGGCTGCCATCCTGCCCCACGGAATCATTGAGATCCCCGCCATGATGCTCTCCTCAGCCATCGGGCTGTATTTGGGCTACTGTATCCTGGTAAGGCTGTTCGGCCGCCGTATAGGCCTGACGAAGGAGATCCTCGAAAGCGCTAAAATGTTCGTGGCCATGGTGCTGCCGATGCTGCTCGTAGCCGCGTTCGTGGAGAGCTACGTGACAACGGCGCTCGTCTATTATCTGACCGGGTAAAGCTTCCCGGGCGTCCCGGCGGCTAAATAGGAGGGCCAGTCGCACGCGCGTTTTATAAGCGATGACAGAGCGAGAGGTGAATTGCCCAGGCAGGGCTGCCATATCGGGCTTAGTTTGAGGCGCCCGTAGAACGGAACTCTCGCCAAGGGCGCCAAGGCTTTTAAACAAAAAGGCATATGTAGAGCCATTTTATTGATTATTCTTGGCGTGCTTCTGTCCTTGGCGGCCTTGGCGGGAAGATCGTACGACACATAACCTGAACAAGGACAAACGATCGGCGCCTTGCAGCCTGGTCACATGCGCGTACATGTATGGCAGGCCTCGTAACGATATCCGCTTATAGGAGGCTTGGTGCCCTTATGTTTTTTATCCAGGCGTTTCATATGCCGATATAAGCGGCACATCAATATAAATATAATAGTCAATTTATTATTTTTATTGTGATAGTTATAATGCCGGCCTGAAACGTGCCGGCCTCAACGGTGGGGATAGGATGACTTTTAACAAGAAGATACCTGGACTCAAGGATTTCCTGGACTACGTTTATGACCTGCGCTGGTACCTCCTGATCATCGTGACAGTTTTTACCGCCTTCGCCGCGATCGGCTACGGGGTCAGCCTCATGTATCCGAATTACATGGACCAGACGATCTCCGATCTCAAAGATCAGGTCGGGCCTCTCAAGGAGACCTCGGCCTTCGGGATGATGTTCGGCATTTTCGAGAACAACGTGATCAGGTGCTTCCTGGCCGTCGTCCTCGGCCCGGCCGCCGGCATCGCGCCGATGGTATTCACTGTCGCCAACGGGGTCGCCCTCGGAGGCGTGATCGGATGGACAATAGGCCGAACAGGACCGTTGTTCATACTTGTCGGACTGTTGCCCCATGGTGTCATCGAGATGCCCGTGGTGTTTATCTCTGCCGCTACCGGGCTGAAGCTGGGCTACGACGTGCTCCGGGCACTCGGCCGGGCGATCCTTGATGTCTTCAGGGGGAGACCTGACTCCATGCCGGACGTCGGGAAAAAAATCGATCTATGGAAGGACATCAGGGAAGGATTACTAATCTTCGCCTTCTGGATAGTGCCACTGCTGCTCGTCGCCGCGTTCCTGGAGACCTTCGTGACAGGGACGCTGCTGTACCTGATATTCGCGCACTAACACGACGTATAGTCTTTGCATAACTACGGGTAGTCAAGAGCTGTTCAACACCAAGTCCACGCGGTACACCAAGTCTATATAAAAATGGGGCTCACGTCAGCCATTTCTAAAAGAGGTTGGCGTACTTGGTGTACTGTGTGGACTTGGTGTCATAACCACGTGAGTCCAGCCTTGCTTTTCATAGCTTATTACGGCCTCGCCGCAGGACGGCCTGATTTTCTCGTCAGGAGCCAGAAGATAGCCAGCAGGACGGCCGCGAAGATGGCCGCTATCATGACGAACTGGATCAGCCCGTGGACTATGAACCTGATAATGAAAATGCCCATGACGATGAGCAGGAGCGCTCCTGCATAAATGACGAGTTTCGACATGATGCCCACAACGATACTTCATATGAAAATTCCATGCAGGGGTTTTAATGCTTATTCATGCAATTCGCCAACATTCACGGTATATCCTCGATGAGAAGACGTGCGAGGCCCGATCGCATACGTGTATGCAAATCACAGGCAAATTGACGCTTTTCCAGACCCGATCGCCCGATACTGGACACACTTTCGCCGAGAGTTGGCCCATGACCGGACCTTGGTCAGGTGTAAGAGGATGAAAAATGGCCGGATAATTGTCATACGTCCCATGCGCTGTGAGGCTGATCGCATTCAGAACGGATGTTCATAACATCCCAAGAATTCTATAATCGAGATCAAACATCTATCTCAGGGAGCTTACCTTCATTCAGTTTCAGGTTGGCAATAAATTGTCCCTTTTCTGTGAGCGAATATACAGATGAGCCTGAAGAAGCCTTTTCTTCGATGACCATGCCTCTGCAAGCCAGCGATAGTACCCGACTGAACCGCCCCGCAAGCCCTGACAAGGCACCCCGCACGTTAGGATAACAAATGCCGGTACCTTGGGCAATTTCATAGGCAGTAACTTTTTTCCCCGCTTTAGATATCTTATACAGGTATAATAATACCGTTCTTCGCACACGACTCCTCAGCGAACGCTCATCGTCGAATATCTCGAGATCTGAATTCTTCAGTCCGCCCATGCACCCACCTTTTATCGATGCTTTTGTATCCTATGAATTAAATCAATCGCACGCATATATAAATGTTCTGTCACAATCGATTAATTTGTGTTAAATATCGCCTTTTTTAAAAACGTAGCAAATAAAAGGGCAAATCAGCTAACTGCGCTATAAAACGCACCCATAGTGCTACATGCGCCTGCAGAGAACTATAACTGGTACCTGCATACAACCTGCAATATTGTCTATTTATAGAAAAATGAATAATATATTTTCAAGTAAGCGCTTGGGTGGCCACCTACTTTGCCTGCTTTGCCAGCCAAAATGCAGGAGGCGATTTGAGAATGATGAAAGGCATACTGGACACGTTGTGGCGTAAAAAAACCTTTAAAATGGCCAGCACGGTGCTGATGGTGCTGATAGCACTCTGTTTGTATAGCGGATTCGCAGGCATCGTTGCCGCAGAAACGACCAATGATAATCCCTTACCGTCGTTCGATCAGTGGTTCAACCCCAGCGAGATCGATGGCACGGTATTAAAATCCAATGCGACAACATACATATATGCGATGCTTTCGAACGAAAAGATGGTCGCGCCAGATAAGACTTGGGAACTATCCCATCCCGGGCTCGTGATATACGATGACTCACAAAAAGTGATCACCAGCACATCCAGACTGGAAAATTCCCAGTTTGTATCGAATAATCGGATAAATGCAACATTTTCCGTAACGCGACAGCCCATAATAAATAAATTAAACGTGAGTGAAACATCGGCCAACACATCATCAACCGACGGTACTGCGGGTGCTGCGGCCCTATCACCCGTTTATATATACAGCGTCAGTTACAATTGGTATTGGGTACAGGATACATGGTTTAATAACGAGGTCACCATCTACAATGCAGGCCCGGCGATTGCTAGCGGCAGAGTGATATTCATCTCTCCTGAGGATGGATATGGCTATTATGCGACCTATAGCAACCTCGCGCCCTATACGTTTGCCACGGTGACTATCCCGTTCGAGGTCATCGGAAGCCTGAGTACGGTGGGCATCAAGCCGATCATCATCCAAGTGCGGGTTGATCCGAACGACGAGGTCACAGACGCCATAGAAATGCCAGTCAGCAGCATCGAGAAGTACAATAACGATGCGAACCACCTGGCCGATCCTGATGGCGGGGACAGTCTGGAATCGAGCGATCTGTACCACCCGTTAAACGATGGCTATACGATTTTGCAGGAAGCGGCCACGGCCTGCGACAATACGATCTCGCCTTACATGACCGCGTTTATCGGTAACGTATACGTCAATTACATATTCAATTACTCGGACGTGTCGCCGCTGGAGCAGTATACCGCTGCGGATTTATATATTAAAAACCACATGCTGAATGGTAAATATCAGGGTGTATGCGACGAATTCGCAACGATGTACACATCGTTCATGCGAGCACTAGGCGTGCCCACGAGGTATTATGTCATGACGTTCGATAACAGCACGGGATATACCTTTGGCCATGGGATAACCGAAGTGTGGGACGGCTCCAGATGGGTCCATTCGGATCCGACGTGGAAGCAGTTCGATAATTCGCATATCTACAACCAGTCTGGATTCTCGTCCGTTAAAATGTGGCACATGAGCGATGCAAACGATAACATCGATACGACCGATCCATCCGGAGACCAGTTACTGAATTCATGGGAGGATTTCGGGATAATACGGTATCTGGGAGAAAGACCTGAATACAACTAATCAGGAGGATACGATGGGAGGGCAAAAGTTTAGCAATTTTATTTTTTTCCTGGCTATCGCTGTTTCGGCTGCCGTTACTGCGGGATTTTTTTCGTCGCCGGCGTATGCCCAGCTTCTTTCGGCTCCGCACCCGGTCATCGGTGACGTCTACGTGAACTTTTTTGGCGGATACCCTGAGGTGCGGAATAACAGCGAAATCATGCAGTTCATTGATACATACGGACTGAGTGGTTTTTACAAAGAAAAAGCGCTCCCGGGCAGCTATGACTATATGTTTGTCTACTTATTGCCAGGGAGAGAGAGCCCAGAAAAGATGGTCTTCTTGGACCACGTCGTTTACGAGGACGGCAGGAAGAACGAGACGATCCTCTGGGCGAGACTGATCGATAAGGACTTGGAACTGCCTACCCTCAACGAAAGCGAATGTCTCGTGCTGGGCATCGAGTATCGAAAAGATATAAGCTCCTCTGCCGTCGGAGGCTTCACCATCGGCCAGGCCGTCTTTTCGATTACGCTGATGGTTGTGTTATCTACATTATTCGCATATCGTAAAACAATATGACAGGCCAACCAGATCGGCTGTTGCCCTGTCGAACTTATTTTTCCTGTATCAGTGCCGGAAAAGATCGGCACTGTTAGGGGTAACGAGACCAGCTCCGTGCTAACGGATAACTTTAATTATTTGCAGGTACAAGGTTCTGCAACATCCCGAAAGAGACTACTATGAGCCTTGTTGATGAGATTTCGAAGCTCAAAAGCGAACGTAACGCCGTGATCCTGGCCCACAACTACCAGCGCGGTGAAGTGCAGGACATCGCCGATTACACGGGCGACTCACTGGGGCTGAGCATGAAGGCTGTCGAGGTCGACGCTAAAGTGATCGTCTTCTGCGGCGTGGACTTCATGGCCGAATCCGCTGCCGTGCTGAACCCGGGCAAGGTCGTGCTCAACCCCAAGCCCGAGGCGAAGTGCCCCATGGCCGAGATGATCACGCCGGAAGCCCTGCGGGCGTTCAAGAAGGAACACCCGGGCGCAGCGACGGTGTGTTATGTCAACTCTTCCGCGGCAGTCAAGGCAGAAAGCGACATTTGTTGCACCTCCTCCAACGCGATCAAAGTCGTCAACTCGCTGGAGCAGGATGAGGTGATCTTCGTGCCGGACTACAACCTGGCAACGTACACACAGCGGTTTACATCCAAAAAGATCTACCCGTGGGACGGCTTCTGCCCGACTCACCACCAGATCACTGCCGGCGACATCCTGATCTCGAAGCTGGACCATCCGGGCGCCGAGGTAATCGTGCATCCGGAGTGCCGGCAGGAGGTCATCGACCTCGCTGACGGCGTCTATTCGACGGATGGAATGCTCAAGTACGTGAAGACGACGACGAAAGACCTGATCATCGGCACTGAGGTCGGCATCATCCACCGGCTCAAGAAGGAAAACCCCGGACGAAACTTTTATCCGGTGTCGAACTACGTCGTATGCCCCAACATGAAGATGAACACGCTGGAGACGATACGGGACAGTCTGCAGGACATGCGCACACCGATCACGGTCCCGGAAAATATACGTATACGCGCGAAAATGTCATTAGACAGAATGCTCGCAGTGGGCAGAGGAGAGAAGTAAAATATGACAGGACAGGCGACTGCACAGGGACAGGAGCAGCTGGCAAAGGGCCTGGCAGAGCAGATCGAGAAGCTCGCCGCCGGCCGGGACATCAAGATCATGCACGTGTGCGGCACGCACGAGTACACCATCACGAAGAGCGGCATACGGTCGCTCCTGCCGCCGAACATCAAAGTCGTCATGGGCCCTGGGTGCCCGGTGTGCGTCACTCCGCAGAGCGAGATCGACGCTATCGTGGAACTCGCAGAGCAGGGCAAAATCATCTGCACCTACGGCGATCTGCTTCGCGTGCCTGGCACGAAGACCAGTCTCTATGACTCGAAGGGCGACATCCGTATCGTACAGAGTATAGCGCAGGCGGTCGACATCGCCAGGGAGAACACCTCGAAGGAAGTCGTGTTCATGGCCGTCGGCTTCGAGACCACGGCTCCGACGACTGCCGCAGTGCTGCTGGCGAGCCCGCCGGACAACTTCTCAGTCATCCTTTCGCACAGGCTGGTGCCTCCGGCCATGAAGTGGCTCATGGAGCAGGGGGAGGCTAAGCTCGACGGCTTTCTGCTGCCCGGACATGTGTGCACTATCGCCGGCGTCCATGAGTACGAGGCATTCCCGGTCCCGCAAGTGATCGCCGGGTTCGATCCGCTGGAAGTCATGTACGGGCTATACATGCTCGTGAAGCAGATCGCGGAGAGCCGGGCCGTCGTCGAGAATGCCTACGCACGGGCGGTGCGTCCGGAGGGCAACGTGAAGGCGCAGCGCATGATGGCAGAGGTTTTCGACGCCTGCGACATCGTGTGGCGGGGCTTTCCGTCCATTCCTGGTTCCGGCCTGAAGCTAAAGCCACAGTACGAGAAGTACGATGCCCTGAAGAAGTTCGGCATCAGGCTCGTCGACAAAAAAGTGACGACCGGATGCCTGTGCAACCAGTTACTTCGCGGCATCAAAGAGCCGACAGACTGCAAGCTCTTCGGGAAGGCCTGTACGCCGCTCAAACCGGTCGGCGCCTGCATGGTGTCCTCCGAAGGCGCATGCCGGATCTGGTACACTTACGGCAAGGCACATAAGATCGTCGGATCGCAGGCGATGCACGGATAAGAGAAGAAAGCGCTTTTTAAAAAAGATCATGGCAGCCGGTTAATGACGGCTGCCTGCCACGTTTTTTCATCCCAGGATGAAGTTCCATCTTGTCGTCTCTGCCATGTCGTCGAGGCACGTTTTAATATTGCCTCTGGCCGACATGATCAGATAGCTATCGATGAACTGCAGGGGCTGTGCCTGGATGCCGTACATCGCCGCCCCGCCTTGCCAGCTATCGGAGAGTTCCTTTTGCCTGGTCTCGTTGAACGTCTGGTTCAGGTGGATGACGATCTTATAGTCGCACATCGTGTCGTTGATCGGCGTCACGCCGGCAAAGTACCGGTCGCCTAATCCCAGGCTGACGGACGTGCCGACCACTGCGAACTGTGCGGTCTTGGCCGACTGGTTGGCATGCGCTATCAGGTCTGCATAGTCAGTGTAAGCAGTATCGGGTTTGTTGTAATTGGCGACTTCAGTCACGTACTCTTTCCGTCCACTGATTGTAGGATAAGAACCGGCCGTGAAGCCGTAGAGGTCGGTGACCATGCGAAGATCAACACCTTTGATCGACGTCTTGGGATAGTTCGCGTTATCATACTTTTCGCCGAAGTCAGAGAGGACAACGGCCTGCTGCTGGTCCTGGACGACCAACAGGGAAAGCGTCGGGTACGGGAAGCTGGCCAGGGCATCTTTTTTAGCCGTCGTGCCCATTATGCTCGCGTTGGGCAGGTTAGCGCCTACGTAGGGATTGCTCTGGGACCATTCCGCGATGGCACTGCTGGCGTTGAGATCGACATACCGGACATAGTTGGCGTTCGCTGGCAGATACTTCAGCGCATCTACGATGGAATTGAAGGAATTAGTCTGCGTGCCATCAGAGCCGGCATCAGGTGGCTGAGTCGGGTTGAACAGGAGTTCCAGCGGTACGATCAACATTATCCCTGCCATCAGTACTGCCATTATAATAACCATCCAGCGCCTTTTCTTCGCTTCTTCCAGTTCCTTTTTAGTTCTTTTCGGGGCCGCTTTGTTAGCCATTTGAACGCCTCCTGATACGCAGAATACAATACCGGCTTATTACTTAAAAATAATGGTATCACGGAGGCCATAGAGGGCGCATGCAGACCTTTTTTAATCGGTTTCAGGCCATGCCGGGGGCTTTCATAGCTTTTTTGAGAAATTTTAGACAAAAGTGGTTACCGAGAGGAAGCCATGGACGGTAAACCGACGCTGTCGGATGCTTTTTTCGCGTGCGAGCACGAGGAAGAGCAGGGCATCCTCATGATAAAGCCCGGAAAAATTATGTAAAGAGTTGTTGTTCAGTCAAGTGTACAGGGGAACCTTTTGGAAAAAGGTTCCCCTTGTACCTCTCCAAAACGATCCTAAAATCTGTGCCTTCGGCACATGTGTTTAGTGTCGAGACCCAGGGGGATTTTGAAAAATCCCCCGGGAGCCCCTAAAACTTTTTATGGACCCTGCGGGAATTGAACCCGCGGCATCTACGTTGCGAACGTAGCACTCTACCCCTGAGTTAAGAGCCCGACTTGCACATAGAGATGATACTTGTAGTATATAAAATATTCGAGGACGTCAGAGGGCGTAAAAGGCGAAAGGCAAGGATCAGAAGACCCTGCCAGCCGAATCCACAGTGACGTTCTCAACACCGGGGACCTTCGCGAAGGCCTCCTCGATGGCATCAGTGCCACCCTCGGAGTCGCTGACCATCACTGCGAAGATGAGAGCCTTCAGGCCGAACGCGATCGGCTTGACCTGGACGCCCTGTAGCTTTGCGCTCTTCGGCAGCACGGCTACGCAGCTTTCCTCGAGCTTCTTCAGGTCTCTGTCCGCGCTGTCCGGCATGACCCTGATGGCGGCCAGTACTTCTCCCATGGTCTCACGGCCCCTGGAACCCGCACTTCGGGCACGAGAACGGGTTGGACTGCTGCCGGCACTTGCCGCAGCGGCCCATCTCGGCGCCGCAGATCGGACACTTGAATTTGACTGCGCCCTCGCCGGTCAACCGTACGTTGCACGAGACGCAGTGTTCGACTTGTTTCTCTTCTGCCATATTATATTCTCCTCGATAATCCTGATTGGTGTCTTGCCTATGGTCACACTATATTATAAGCATTGCCCCCGGACTGGAGACTCTACTTGCCGTGTAACTTCTTATACAGCCTCGCCTGGAAGCCGTGGAATTTGGCATATCCCTCTGCGTCCTTCTGGTCCAGCGACTTCCCGTCGAAGGAAACCAGCTCTTCGCTGTAGAGTGCCGTCCTCGACTCGCGCGCGACCGGCATGCAGCTGCCCTTGTAGAGGCGGATTTTCACCGTGCCGTTCACCCGCTCCTGCGTGGCGTCGACGAACGCGTTCAGGTCGGCGAACAGCGGCTCGTCCACCAGGCCCATGTAGCCCAGCTCGGCCCACGCCAGGTCCACCGACTCCTTGAACCGCAGCTCGGCACGGGTGAGACAGAACTTCTCCAGGTCCTTGTGAGCGGTCAGCAGCACGGTCGCCGCAGGGTGCTCGTAGTTCTCTCGTGCCTTCAGCCCCAGGACGCGGTCCTCCATCATGTCAGTGCGGCCGACGCCATGTTTGCCGGCGATCTTCTGCAGTGACTCGACGATCGAGACACCGTTCGCCTTTTTGCCGTTAAGAGAGACAGGGACGCCCTTTTCGAAGCCGATGGCGACGATCTCGGGCTTATTCGGGGCCTTGACCGGGTCCTGCGTCCAGCCGTAGATCTCCTCCGGAGGGATGAAGCCCGGGTCCTCCAGCCTGCCACCCTCGATGCTGCGGGACCAGATGTTCTCGTCCACGCTCCAGGGCTTGGCCTTCGTCACGGGCACCGGGATCTTGTGCTTCTTCGCGTAGTCGATCTCCCACTCGCGCGTCAGGTTCATCTCTCGCATGGGCGCGATGACCGGCAGGTCGGTTTGCCGAAACACTGCCTCGAAGCGGAGCTGGTCGTTGCCCTTGCCGGTGCAGCCGTGGGCGAGGGCGTCAGCCTTCTCCTTTTTCGCGACCTCGACGCATTTCCGGGCTATCAGAGGCCTGGCCATGGACGTGCCGATCACGTACCCCTCGTACATGGCATTCGCCTTGATCATGGGGAAGATGTAGTCGCTGACAAACTCGCTTTTCGCATCGATGGTGTAGTGCTTGTCGGAGATCAGCTTCGCCTTGTCCGCGGCGATCTTTATCTCCGCAGCCGGCTGTCCCACGTCCACCGTCACGGTGATGACTTTGTCGAACCCGTAGTTTTCCTTCAGCAGCGGTATGCAGACAGAGGTGTCCAGCCCGCCGGAATATGCCAGTACGACTTTCTTGACCATAGGCCTCACAACAACAGCGTAAACATTGTCGGAGAAGATAAAACTTTGGTTCAGGATGCCGAGGATGACGAAAAGGCCGCAGTTTACCCGTCCCTTAACCGGACATGCGATGTCTGCAGCCTTGTTCCCGCAGCAACCCACGATGAAGCAATAGAATTGAAATGATCGATATAAATAAGTTGCGACAAAACGGCGCTATATGGTGATATTTTAGCCTCAATAGGGCTATTGTTATGAAAATAGTGTCAATCGTAAGATCGGTTGAGGCAGTTAACAGAAAACTATAAATACTTTAATTGACCTTAGAAAGTGCACTCGTGAGATGAGAGGTAAGACATCCCACGGGCCCAACTCCATACATACCAACTCCGATAAAAACGTAAAAACGGCAAAACCGTAGCAGATATACCAGCCATATATACCGCAAAACATACCGAAAGGAGATCGTATGCAGGCCGCCTCTAATGGCAGGCCCATACGTGATCCCGAGGTGTTGGCTCCATAAATGCAGGCGGTGCCACTCTTACCAGCGACGATGGCATGTTGGATGTCGCTATAAGTATCACGACTCCGACCCCTCCTCCCGTAAATGCCGCGTCATGACGCGCGAATAAGCCAGTCCGCATAATTTACCTCCCTAACTCCCTAAAGGGCTAAAAACGCCACTGACATTCACGCGCCGCCTGCAATGGAAAAGCCAGTGCATTAGCCGTCCTGTCCAATGCTAGAAAGCCTTTTATATTCTCGATTATATTGAGGGAGCGATAAAGCCACATCCTATACTTCCGGCAGTCCCGGACCAGGAGGCATTCAGTTGAAAGTCGACGATAAAGTAATCATCGCCGGGATCGCGATCGTCGCCGTCCTGGCCATACTCGCAGTCATAGGCGCAGCATGCTGTGCCTGCATGTTATTCTTCAGCACCACCTCGTGGCACTGGGGCGAATGGAACAGCTACTCCCAGGAGCACCGTACGGACACGACCGTGCACGGCGGAGCGGCCAACATTGAACTCTACGTGAACACGATCAACGGCGGTATCACGATACAGGAGTCAGCCGCGGTTACCAATGTCACGGTCACCTATGACATATTTTACCCAGAGGGACGCATAAACGATATGCTAACCAGTACGCGTAGCAATGTGATCAACAACGATACGGTCAGGATTACTGCAGAGGCCAAGCGCAATCCCGGATACCTGCCGACAGGCAACTATGGTGCCGACGTAACGGTCCTGGTCCCTGAGAATTCTTCGTACGTTCTCAACCTCAACACGTGGAACGGCCGCGTGACCGTGGCTCCGCTGCACGGCAGCTCCGCGATCTTATACAGCATGAACGGCGACGTCATTCTCGACGGCGGCAGCTACGACATAGTCCGCATGGAGACGTTGAACGGGGACGTGGATGCATCCGGACCTTTCGAGGCGACAAATACCACGCTGATTACCAAGAATGGCAGGATAGAGGCGGACACGCTCCAGTCCACAGGCACGCTGTACGCCGACACATGGAACGGCCGCGTGGATGTTACTCTGCCCCGGGATACGTTGTTCTCCGTCGACGCCAGCACCCTCAACGGCCGGGTGAGACACGGCTCGCTGCAATTCAACGCGACCGTCGATAAGAACTCACAGCTAAAGGGATATACGACGGGCGGCGCCGGCAGCCTGACGGTTACCCTGAGAACCGCTAACGGGGAGATCAATATAGGATATTGATCTCCCGTTTATAATCCTTTTTTGAAAAGTTGTATGCGTAACGCATGTATCAGGACACGAAGGTTCACGAAGTGCACACTAAGGTGCACAAAGGACTTTTTGAAAATAGCTATGGGGATTCCATCTGTTAACAACCCTTAGTGCGCCTTCGTGTGCACTTCGTGAACCTTCGTGTCCTAACCACTAAGCCCACACAAAAAGATATGCGAACAGCTATGAAAAAGGGTTTGGCAATGGTTTACTTTGCCACGTTCAGGTTCGAGTAGAGTATGAACGAGTAGACGAGGCATACGATGCATGCGACCGCGATGATGCCGCTCGTCACGTTATCCAGGCCTGCCAGAAATTCTACCTGATCCGGTTTCCACAGCGTGTACAAAAGCCCGACTGATCCGACAAAGAGCACAGTCGCGAGCGGAATTCTCATCATGTCCATAAGCTATAATACCCCGGGTGCCTGTACTGGCACCAGAGATAAAATAGTCGCAGGTTATACAAAACCTTTGTCATCCTGCTGCGAAGATTTTTCGATGAACGGCGCTACCTGTTTCTTGTCCAGCGCAAGGTACTCGTTGAGAGACCGGATGGAGACCTTCCGCTTTCCCATGGCATTGATGGCGTCTGCCGAGGCCCTTGCCGCCTGTATCGTGGTCACATAAGGCACTTCGTAGTCGACGGCCGACCGCCGGATTACGGCGCCGTCCTTGCGGCCCATCTTGGACGTGGGGGTGTTGATGATCAGATGCACCTTGCCCTCGCGCATCAGATCGATGACGTTCGGGCTTCCCTCGTAGATCTTGCTCAACAGCCGCACGGGGATGCCGTGCTTCTCCAGGAACGTTCCCGTCCCCTCGGTGCCGATGATCTCGAGCCCGTTATCGCGGAGTATGCGCGCGATCCGTACGATCTCCGGCTTGTCCTCGTCCCTGACCGAGATGAAGACGGTGCCCTCCTGCGGCAATGAGTTGAAAGCAGACAACTCGGCCTTGAAGTATGCCCGGCCGAAGTCCACGTCGATGCCCATGACCTCGCCCGTCGACTTCATCTCCGGGCCCAGGATCGGATCGGCGCCCGGCAGCTTGTCGAAAGGCAGCACGACCTCTTTCACCGACACATGCTGCGGCTTCGGCTCCTCGGTGTAGCCCATCTCCTTGAGAGAGCAGCCGATGATGGCCTTGGCGGCGATCTTCGCGAGAGGCAGGCCGGTCGCCTTGCTCACGAACGGTATCGTCCGGGAAGAGCGCGGGTTGGCCTCGAGGACGTAAACGTTCCGGCTCTTATAGGCCATCTGCAGGTTGATGCAGCCGATGACCCTGAGCTTCAGCGCGATCTTCCGGACGATCTTCCTCACTTCGTCCTGGATCGCTGGTGACAGTGACTGTGGCGGTATGACGCAAGCCGAATCGCCCGAGTGGATGCCGGCTTCCTCGATGTGCTCCATGATGGCGCCGATCAGCACGTCCTTGCCGTCGCTCACCGCGTCGACGTCGATCTCGACTGCGTTCTCCAGGAAGTCGTCGATGAGCACCGGGTGCTTCCGTGACACCTTGACCGCCTCAGTCATGTACCGATCGAGGTCGGCGTCGTCGTAGACGATCTCCATGGCCCGGCCGCCTAGCACGTAGGACGGGCGCACCAGAATGGGATAGCCGATGCGGTTCGCCACGGTCTTCGCCTCCTCCTGTGAGTAAGCGATGCCGCTGTCCGGCTGGGTGATGCCCATCTCCTTCATCATGCGGCTCCACAAGTCCCGGTCCTCCGCGATATTCATGTCGTCCGGGCTGGTGCCGATGATGATCGTGTTCAGGTCCTTGCGGCGGGTGAGCTCCATCTGCAGGGGAATGGCCATGTTGACCGAAGTCTGGCCTCCGAACTGGACCATGACGCCGTAGGGGCGCTCTTTCTCGATGACATTCATTACGTGTTCGAGCGTTATGGGCTCGAAGAAGAGCTTGTCGGAGGTGTCGAAGTCTGTAGACACCGTCTCCGGGTTGTTATTGATGATGTGCGCCTCGATGCCCGACTCTCGCAGCGCCTGGACTGCGTGGACGGTGCAGTAGTCAAACTCGATGCCCTGGCCGATGCGGATGGGACCGGCGCCGATGATCAGGACTTTCTTCCGGTCAGCGGGCTGGAGCTCGCATTCTTCCTCGTAAGTAGAATAATAGTACGGTGTCCTGGCAGCGAACTCGGCGGCGCAGGTGTCGACCATCTTGTAGGTCGGGATGACCTTGAGCGCCCTCCTTGCATCGCCGATCTCCTCGGGAGTGACGCCGCGAAGTTCGGCCATCCACTCGTCAGTGAAGCCCATACGCTTTGCCTTGAGCATGTTCTCACGGTTCAGTTCGCAGGTCTTGAGCTTCTCCGCCATGTCGACAATGTTCTTGATCTTGATGACGAACCACGGGTCGATGTCCGACATCTTGCAGATCTCGTCCACGGTGAACGCGCCGGTCTTGAGCGCCTTGTAAATGACGAACATGCGCTCGTGGGTAGGACGCCGGATCAGCTCGGCCATCTCGTCCTTGGACCAGCCGCCGTAGCCCCAGAACTCGCTGATATCCAGGCTGTTTAACGCCTTCTGCAGGGCCTCCTCGTAGGTGCGGCCGATCGCCATGACCTCGCCCGTGGACTTCATGGACGTGGTGATGTGCTTGTCGGCGGACTTGAACTTGTCGAAGGGCCACCGGGGGATCTTGACGACCACGTAGTCGATGGTCGGCTCGAAGGATGCGGGTGTCTCCATGGTCACCTTGTTGGGGATCTCGTGGAGGTTCATGCCAATGGCGATCTTCGCCGCGATGCGGGCGATCGGGTAGCCTGTCGCCTTGCTGGCGAGCGCCGATGAACGAGATACACGCGGGTTGACCTCGATGATACGGTATTCGCCCTCCTTCCAGGCGAACTGGATGTTGCAGCCGCCCTCGATGCCCAGTGCCCTGATGATCTTGATGGCCGCGGAGCGCAGCGTCTGGTGGTCGACATCCGACAGCGTCTGGGACGGCGTGACGACGATAGACTCGCCAGTGTGGATGCCCACCGGGTCGATGTTCTCCATGTTACAGATAGTGATGCAGGTGTCGCTGGCGTCCCGCATGACCTCGTACTCGAACTCCTTCCAGCCGAGGATACTCTCCTCGACCAGGATCTGGTGAATGCGCGACCGCTTCAGGCCGATCTCCGCGATTTCGCGGACATCTTTCTCAGTGTGAGCGACACCGCTGCCGGTGCCGCCCAGCGTGAATGCCGACCTGATGATCAGCGGCAAGCCGAGCTTTTCGATGACTGCAACGGCCTCTTCGACGGTGTGACAGGCGAACGACCGGGGCACCTTCTCGCCGATGGCCTCCATGGCATGCTTGAACCGGTCCCGGTCCTCGGTGTCGTAGATGGCCTTCAGCGGGGTGCCAAGCAGCTTGACATTGTACTTCTCCAGCACGCCCATCTCAGCCAGCTCACTGGTGATGTTAAGCCCCGTCTGGCCGCCCAGGCCGGCGATGATGCCGTCGGGCCGCTCCTTCTCGATGATCTGCGCGACCACCTGAGGCGTCAGCGGCTCGACGTAGACGGCGTCAGCCATCTCCGGGTCAGTCATGATGGTCGCCGGGTTGGAGTTGACCAGCACGACCTTGATGCCCTCTTCGCGGAGGCTCCGGCAGGCCTGGCTGCCCGAGAAGTCGAACTCTGCCGCCTGGCCGATCAGGATCGGTCCCGATCCTATGAGAAGTACCTTTTTGATGTCAGGACGTTTAGGCATGCCACTCACCGATCCTCTTCACCACTGAATCGAAGAACCAGTTCGTATCCCGTGGCCCGGGACTTGCCTCCGGATGGTACTGGACGCTCATGATCTTGAGCTTGTCGTTTATCATGGCTTCGACAGTGTCGTCGTTGGCGTTGGTCTGTGTAATCTTGATGCCCGTGCCGTCGATGCTCTCCGGGTCGACCGCGTAGCCGTGGTTCTGGCTGGTGATGTAGACCTGTTTCGTCACAGTGTCGATCACCGGCTGGTTTGCGCCGCGGTGGCCGAACTTGAGCTTGTAGGTCCTCGCGCCGAGCGCCAGCGCAGCGATCTGGTGGCCGAGGCAGATGCCGAAAATCGGAAGCTGGCCCGCCAGCTTCTTCGTCGCCTCGATGCCGTTGGTCACGTCCTGCGGGTCACCAGGGCCGTTAGATAACAGTATCGCGTCCGGCTCGTAGTCCATGATGCGGGCCGGGCTGGTGTGCGCCGGGACGACGATCACGTGCGCGTCCCGCTTGACCAGGTTGTCCAGGATCTTGCGCTTGACCCCGAAGTCCATGACCACGATCCGGGGGCCTTCGCCCTTGATCTCGTAGGACGACTTGCAGGTGACCCGGTCGACGATGTCCTTCGGGAACTGCCACTCCTGCGCAAGACGGCAGGCCTCCGCCCCGTCGTCGCTGTCGACGATCAGCGCGGAGCGCATGGTGCCCCGGGTCCGGGTCCTGATGGTCAGCATGCGAGTGTCGACTTCGCTGATGCCAGAGACGTTCTCGTCCTGCAGGAACTGGTCCAGGGAGCGCTTAGAAAGATTGTGAGAAGGGTGATCGCACCGCTCGCGGATGACCATAGCCTCGGCCTTGATGCCCGCCGACTGGAAGTTGTCCGCGTTGACGCCGTAGTTGCCGATGAGCGGATAGGTGAAAAGCAGTACCTGGCCCTTGTAGGAAGGATCAGTCAGGGCCTCTTCATAGCCAGTGTACGGAGTGGCGAAAACCAGTTCGCCGCACGTAACGCCTTTTTTGCCGAAGCCCTCGCCCACCACATAGGTCCCGTCTTCCAATCCTAATACTGCCTTCATTGTAGTGTACCTGTGGTAATTACCCGTATTTCCGTTATATATTTTGCGATTTACAGGCCTAAGGAGATATAATTATAAGAGTCCGGGATGGACGGCGCGGAATCTAAGGCCGGTTTGTTAACAGGGGCGATATTATCCGAACGGGATAACGAACGCTTGATATCTGTTCGTTGTATCATTCCCATCGCCCTCGCAGGCGCTACTATGGCAACAGTAACTGTAATTTACGCTTTGTATCACCATTATAAAGCAGATGTATGTCATACTGCTAAAAAAACGATTATTTAGCGCTTATTAGGTTTTAAATGGCAAAATTTCCCTTAGTTTTTATTTATTTTATATGACTCCGACACCGTGCCGCGGCGCGAAAGATTGCGGAGAGCCTGAGCAGGCCGAGCAGCACAAGCGCTGTGGCCATTTGCCTGCCCGGTAGAGAAGCCTTGATTTCATGCGTATGCTCTAAATACATGACAGAGTCATATTTGCTATGGGAGATTACAGGAAGAGGATATCATGATTTTCAAGACTCTTAAAGAAGTGCTGGACAAGGCAAAGGCGGAGCACTATGCCGTCGGCGCCTTCAACATCAACGACATGGAGATCGCCAAGGCGATAGGCGGGGCGGCGAAGGAAGAGAAATCGCCGGTCATCCTGGCGGTATCCCCGAGCGCGATCAAGTACGCTGGCATAGAATATATCTATGAAATCGCGAGAGTCACCGCCTACAAGTCCGGCGTGCCCACGGTGCTGCACCTGGACCACGGCACGGACTTCGTGGACTGCGTGCAGTGTATCCGCCATGGCTGGTCGTCGGTCATGTACGACGGCTCCAAGCTGCCGTTCGAGGAGAACGTCGCCATGACGAAGAAGATCGTCGAGTTCGCTCACGCCGCCGGCGTCTCTGTCGAGGCCGAGTTGGGCAAGCTCGCCGGCGTGGAGGGCCACGTCTCGGTCTCGGAGAAGGACGCAATCTTCACCAACCCTGAGGAAGCGAAGATCTTCGTCGAGAAGACCGGCGTGGACGCGCTGGCCGTAGCTATCGGGACATCGCACGGCGCATTCAAGTTCAAGGGCGAGGCCAACCTTGACTTCGACCGCCTGGCGAAGATCGAGAAGCTCGTGGGCATCCCCATCGTGCTGCACGGCGCCTCAGGCGTGCCGAAGGACGTGCTGGACAAGGCGGCGAAGTACGGGGCAAAGCTTCCGGGCGCAGCAGGCGTGCCAAACGATGCGATCAAGAAAGCCATCGGCCTGGGCGTCGCAAAGATCAACATCGACACTGACATCCGGCTGGCGCTGACCGCGGCCATCCGGCAGGTGCTCGCCGAGCACCCGGAGGAGTTCGACCCGCGGAAGCTCTTCGGACCGGCCGAGGAGTCCATGAAGGCAGTGGCGAAGAGCAAGATGGAACTGTTCGGCAGTGCCGGCAAAGCCTGAGTGAGGTAAGAGCATGGCAGCAGTAAAAAAGATAGGCATACTGACGGGCGGCGGCGACTGCCCGGGGCTCAACGGCGTGATCCGCGGAGTCGTGTTCAAGGCCGGCGAGTATAGCTGGGAGGTAGTCGGCATCCGCTACGGCTGGAAGGGCATGCTGAACAACGACACCGTACCTCTGACAGTCGACGACGTCTACCATATCCTGCCACTCGGCGGCACCATCCTGAAGACGTCACGGACCAACCCGTTCAAGATAGAAGGCGGCCCCGAGAAGGTGCTGGAGAACGCGAAGAAGATGGGGCTGGACTGTCTCATCGCAGTTGGCGGCGAGGACACGCTGGGCGTGGCGAACAAGCTCACCCAGATGGGCCTGAACTGCGTGGGCGTGCCCAAGACCATCGACAACGACCTCTGCGCGACCGACTACACCTTCGGCTACCAGACGGCGGTACAGATCGCCACGGAGGCGCTGGACCGGCTGCACACCACGGCGAGAAGCCACGACCGGGTGATCGTCTGCGAGATCATGGGCAGACACGCCGGCTGGATGGCCATCGACGCCGGCCTCTCCGGCGGCGCTCACTGGATATTCATTCCTGAAGTGAAGGGCAAGCTCGACGACTGCTGTGACATGCTGCGCGACCGGTTCAATAAGGGCCACCGCTACGCAGTGATCGCGGTATCGGAGGGCGCGGAGTTCGCTGATTTCGACATCCAGGAAGCATCGAAGGAGACTGATGCCTTCGGCCACGTGAAGCTGGGCGGCGTCGCCAAGGCCCTGGCCCGGGAGATCGAGAAGCGCACCGGCTACGAGACCAGAGAAGTCGTGCTCGGCCACGTCCAGCGGGGCGGCGAGCCGATCGCCTACGACCGCGTCCTGTCGACGCGCCTCGGCCACAAGGCCGCCGAGATGGCCAGGAACGGGGAGTTCGGCATGATGGCCAGCCTCCGCGGCGAGGAGATGCAGGCCGTGCCCATCGCCGAAGCGGTCAAGTGCCTGCGGACCGTGCCGGAGAGCTACTACGATATGGCGAAATCGTTCTTCGGGTGGTAAGCAAGTTTTCGAAGGGGCTGTCGGGGGAACCTTTTTGGAAAAGGTTTCCCCTGACTTGCGACACCGGTTGCCTGTGCCGACAGGCACGAATGCGATAGTTTTTGAGGGGCGCACGGGGAATTTTTTACTAAAAAGTTCCCCTGACATGTGCCGGTACAACTTTTTGTCGAATCAGTGAGCTATAAGCTATAGTACATGGCCTTGTAGTCGCTCGCGCACGTATACGATTTCCAGGCTATAAATTGTGAGATTTTTGTAAAACCTGTTATAATTTATCTACTTGATAAAGTCCTTTACGTTGTTTGTTTTTGTGTTGTTTTTGTTTTACATGTGTAGCTACATATATAGTCACATATATAACCACATATATTTCGAAGATAAATATTAATATGGCGTGTGCTTAAACAGCTATGGGTAAAAGGCCAATCCGTTCATCTTGGGTA
>JAEZKS010000014.1 GCA_023436075.1 Methanobacteriota archaeon | reverse complement strand
GATGATCACTGTGTACTGCGGGAACAACGTCAGTAGAATGGCCATAGCCAACGCGTAAAGCACTAGCAGTGTGCCATAAACGACTATTTTTCGTAAGGTGAAACCCCAGTCGATTGCCATATAAGCTTCAACTCTTTGGTGCAGTATTTCAATAGTTCAGACTATATACTTTTTGATTGGATAATAGCGGGAAATACCAGAATCAAAGCCGTTTTCCCAGCGTATCGTTCCGGGACCGGTACCACATGTTCCAGACCCATGCGAAAGAACCGATCGTGGCGATGATGGTCGAAATAATCAGGAACAGCATGTATTCTAACTGCACGCCGCTCAAATCCCAGCCCATGCTGGACACCACCGTTGCTATGGTGTTTGGCCAGAGGAAGGCCGTGCCGAATACTGTCAGGTACGCCGTGACGATGGCAAAGCGGTTGTTCATCGTCTGGAGCTTGTTGTTGTATATGGTCTGCATGACCTCGAGGCCCGACGCGAGCACGTTGGACATCTGCTCCGACAGCTCGATGTGCCGCTCGATGTTGTCCGATAGTATGCCGATCCGGCCCAGCAGCTTATCGTCGTCCGTGATGAGATCGGCATCGCCGTAGCGCAGAGACTCGACCACGTCCTTGGAGGCCCAGAGGACGTTGAGGTACGTGATCAGTACGTGTTTCATCTTGTATATCTCTTCGGCTACGAGCCGCTTGTCGATCTCTTCGTCGATGAGCCGGCGGCTGATGTCGTCGCCATGCTTCTCGATCTCCCGCAGGTACTCGAAGTTACGGTCGTTGTTCTCGTCGATGATCCGCTCGAGTATAAGGGAGGCCTTATCCACTCGGGCTTCCGCCTTGATCTTTTTCACGAATGTCGGAGCGTAGCGGGCGAATCTCATCAGGCGGTGAACTTCGCTGCTGTGAACCGTGACGACCAGATTGCCTCTCAGCATGACGACGAGAGGCTTCACGTTGACCTCGAAGTCCTTGACGATCACCGAGGGGAGCATAAGGCCAAGCTCGGTCTCAACATCCTCGTAGGACGAAAAGAAGCCCGACAGGACCTTGACTAGGGGGAGCTGAGTAAAGCCCAGGGAACCGGCTATCTTCTCCAGATCTTTCTCCACGTCAGGAGTGGTAACGTCGATCCAGGCCACACATGCCGGGGCCGTTATGGTCAGATAGTCAGACAGCGGGAGGTCTACCAGTTTCTCGACCTGCCCGTCCTGCTTCGTGAAGACACACATAGTCGCCGGCTTCACGGTGGCCTGTGATATCGATTGCACTACCTGATTTTCCATACGATCGCGCCCATCGTTTATCTTACCTCCTCCCTCTAACTATATTAGCTATATGGTGAACCGGGACATGGCTAAAAAAGTAAAAATCAGGGCTTGCCGGGCTCTTTAGTTCCAGTCAAATCGGCAATATGTGGCAGCGACGACCAGGACGACTATCCGCCACCACGCAGAAATTACTCTGTAACTGTCGGGGTAGGCGAGGTAATGCTACTTTTGAGAGGTTTCAGACGAATGGAACGGTGTGAGCGGCCTCGCGCGCACACGTGGACACCATGATGCTCCTGGAAAATCCCATTGTCAGCAGCGATTTACATCCTAGCTTTCTCAGATCTTAATTTATAATCTTTCGAGAGCTAATCTGAATACAGTGCAGATAATTTTATATAAATTAACCTTAATAATTTAATCTGGCAGGGCGGCAGGTGCCTGCTCAGGTAAAGCTCCTGATCTCCTCTAAAGAAAGTATTTTATGGGATGTCAGGATATTCTCTAAAGCCGACCCGGTAAACAGAGGAAGGAAATCGCATTGTATAATATCATCGCTAAGTCCCAGCCCGCATCGTTCACCACGGAGCTCGTCGTCCACGCGCCCCATGTGTCCCGAAAGGCGCAGGCCGGGCAGTTCGTGATCGTTCGTGCAGGCGAGAAAAGCGAGCGAGTGCCACTCACCATCGCCGACTATGACAGGGAAAAGGGCACGATCACGATGGTCGTGCAGCCAGTCGGCCACTCGACCGGCGAGATATGCTCGCTGAACGAAAGGGAGAGCCTGCAGGACGTCGCAGGACCGCTGGGCAATCCGAGCGAGATGATCAATGGCGGCACCGTGGTCTGCATCGGCGGCGGCATCGGCATAGCGCCGATCTATCCGATCGCCCGTGCGTATAAAGAGCATGGAAACAAAGTCATTACAATCATCGGAGCGCGCAGCGCCGACTATCTTTTCTGGGAGGACAAGCTGCGTGCGGTGAGCGATGAGCTGCACATCGCTACCGACGACGGCACGAAGGGCCTCAAAGGCTTCGTGACACAGCCTTTGCAGGAGTTGATCGCGTCCGGCGCAAAGATCGACCGTGTTATTGCTATCGGTCCTCTTATCATGATGAAGAACGTCGCCAACACGACGCGGCCACATGGCGTGAAGACGATCGTCAGCCTGAACGCGATCATGGTGGACGGCACAGGCATGTGCGGCTCCTGCCGTGTCACCGTAGGCGGCCAGACCAGGTTCTCGTGCGTGGACGGGCCCGAGTTCGACGCCCATGAGGTCAACTTCGACGAGCTACTCGCCCGTGGAAGGATATATGCGTCCGAGGAGGGCGCAGCCCGGGAAGCTTATGAACATAATAAGGACGGTGTGCCACTGTGTCTGCAGAGAAGATAGACGACTTCCTGAAGCGCAAGAAGGCCGGAGCCACAGCCACGGCCGCTCCGCCTGAAAAAGTCGTGGACCGCCGCCACCGGGTGCAGCCTGCCGAGCAGCCCCCGGAAGAGCGCATAAAGAACTTCCGAGAAGTGACAGGCACCTACACGGCCGAAGAGGCGCAAAAAGAGGCGAAGCGCTGCCTGAAGTGCAAGACGCCCATGTGCGTCGAGGGCTGCCCGGTGGGCATCGACATCCCGAAGTTCGTCACTGAGATCGCGGAAGGCAAGCCACAGGAAGCCGCAAGGACGCTCAAGGATAAGAACAGCCTGCCGGCTATCTGCGGGAGAGTCTGCCCCCAGGAGACGCAGTGCGAAAAGCTCTGCATCCTTGGCATGAAGTGGAAGCCACTGTCCATCGGCCGGCTGGAGCGATACGCCGCCGACGTCCAGGCCATTGAAAAGACGGAGACACAGCCACCCAACGGCCATATGGTCGCCATAGTCGGTTCCGGCCCCGCCGGCCTGACCGCCGCGGGCGAGCTGGCGAAGATGGGCTACAAAGTGGTCATCTTCGAGGCGCTGCATGTGCCTGGCGGCGTGCTGGCATACGGCATCCCTGAGTTCCGGCTGCCCAAGGATATCGTCGCTAAAGAGGTTGACTATGTGCGCGGCCTCGGCGTCGAGATACGACTGGACCAGATCGTGGGTCGGACCGTCACCGTGGACGACCTGCTAGGAGAGTACGATGCCGTCTTCATCGGCAGCGGTGCCGGGGCTCCGAACTTCCTCGGGATACCGGGCGAAAATCTCTGCGGAGTCTATTCTGCTAACGAATACCTGACCAGGGTCAACCTGATGAAGGCTTTCCGCGAAGACTACGATACGCCCATTAAAAAAGGCAAGCACGTCGCAGTGGTCGGCGGCGGCAACGTGGCCATGGACGCGGCGCGTACTGCGCGGCGCCTGGGCGCTCACGTCTATCTCATCTATCGCCGGGGCGAGGCCGAGATGCCCGCCAGGCGCGAAGAGGTCGATCACGCCCGTGAGGAAGGCATCGAGTTCCGGCTCCTGACCAATCCGAAGCGCATCGTCGGCGACGAGAAGGGATGGGTCAAAGGCATCGAATGCGTCCGCATGGAGCTGTCCGAGCCGGACGAGTCTGGCAGGGCCAGGCCGGTAGCAGTGTCAGGCAGCGAGACGATCATCGACGCCGACGCCGTCATCGTCGCGATCGGCAACTCTCCGAACCCGTTGCTGTCAAAGATGACTCCCGGGCTCAAGCTGGACAGGCATGGCGCCATCGAAGTGGATGAGTATACATTCATGACGTCGCGGGAAGGCGTGTTCGCCGGCGGCGACGCAGTCTCCGGGTCGGCCACGGTCATAAGCGCCATGGGACAGGCGAAGGAAGCCTCGAAAGCCATCGATGAGTATATCAAGGGCAAGAATCAGGCTAAAAACTGATGACCGTCAGCGGGCTCTCGTTTACATAGTCCTCTGCGCCCTCTGCGTCTCCCCTGCGGCCTCTGCGAGAATAATCGTTCGTCGCATTGAATTAATAAGGACTGCGACGTTGCCTTGTTTAGACTAAGCGTCGAGTACCAGAGAACCGTTTTATTCCCGCAGCGAGCGCAGAGAAGGCGCAGAGGCCGCAGAGGTAACGTTAAAACAATGCCCGGCAATCGTCTCATGCCATGCTCTTGCTCTCGCATGCGCGCGTGACCGCGACGAACGCTCATGCCAACGACGACGAACGCTCATGCCAACGCCGTTGGGCGCTCTTCTCGAATGCAAGGTCTCTGTGATTAAACGATTCTGAGAGAAATAATTAATATTACTTTGCCGTTGATATATAGCTAATATTATATCAGCGGCCGGTATTGAGATGTCTGTTGCGATCAAAGCGGAAAACCTGACGAAGGTCTACAAAAAAGCGAAAGCTGTCGACTCTATCAACATAGAGGTCAAGAAAGGTGATATCTGCGGCTTCGTTGGCCCCAACGGAGCGGGCAAGACCACGACCATCGGCATGCTGACCGGCCTCATCGAGCCGACAGAGGGACAGTGCTTCGTGAACGGCTTCCATGTGGCCCGGCATCCGATCGAAGTAAAGAAGACTATCGGCTATCTGCCGGACGGGTTCGGTTTTTACGCCCACATGGACGCCACGCGCAATCTGAAATACTTCGCCAGGCTGTATGGCATCGAGGGCGCTGCCGCCGAAACGAAGATCGCTTCCCTGATCGAAACGGTAGGGCTGGCTAAGGTCGATAAGCCCACTGGGGCCTATTCCCGGGGCATGCGGCAGCGTCTCGGCCTCGCCCGTGCCTTAATCAATGACCCGGAGGTTATTTTCCTGGACGAGCCGACCATCGGCGTCGATCCTGAAGGCATGGTACATTTCAGGAACATCATCAAAGAACAGGCGGCTGCCGGCAAGACCATCTTTTTCTCATCGCACGTGCTCAGCGAAGTGCAGCACATCTGCAATACGGTCTGCATCATCTCTAAAGGCAAGATCGTCTCCCAGGGCACGCTGGACGAGGTCAAGGCAAAGATGCGCGGGGAGAAGGAGTTCAGGATCATCGTCAAGGTCAAAGGCGAGATGCCCCGGCTGACCAATGCTCAGATCACCGATGCGGCATATAACGACGGAAGCGCGATCATCAGGACACGCTCGGATATAAGGGATGAGATAGCTGTCGAGCTGGTGCGGAGCGGCGCGCGGCTGATAGAACTGCGGATGGAAGAGGAGTCGCTGGAAGACATCTTCCTGGAGACAGTCTACAAGGGGGTCTGACGTGAGACCGGAACTGATCGTTGCGGAGAAGGAGTTCAGGGACCACATCACCAGCAAGCGGTTCATCCTGATCTTCGGCATTATGCTGTTGCTGGCCATATATTCAATCAATCTGGGCATGGACTCGTACAATCAGCAGCTGGATAGTTATAAAAAGCAGGCAGACGTGAGCAACCCGGACACCAAACGGATAATCGATAATTACCAGCAAATGATCCAGGATGCAAAGGACCGGGGCGACCCGCCTCAGTCCATCCAGACGATGCAGGACACTCTTGACAGGTATCTGAACCCGCAGATGCCGTCGGTACTCCAGATTTTCAATGCCATGCTACTCCTTTTCACCTTCGTGGGCATGATCCTCGGGGCCGCGCTGGGCTTCGACCAGATCGCCAGGGAACGGGATGAAGGGTCCCTGAAGTTCCTGGTCTCCAGTCCGATCTACCGGGACGCTATCATCAACGGCAAGACGATCGGAGCGATCCTGACGCTTGGATCTGCGATGGTTGCCGCCTTTGCCATCACCATAGCGATCGTGCTGCTGAAGGGTGTCGTGCCTGGCCTGGACGACATGATCAGGGTCACCCTGTTTTTCATCGCAGGGTTGCTGTACTGCATGGTATTCTTTGCCCTTGCCATGGTGATGTCGGCGCTCTCGAAGAACACGGCTATGGCAGCCATTTTCACCGTGGGCATGGTGTTCGCTGTTTTCGTATACACAGTGCTGGCTGTGCTCGCGGCGAACATGATAACAGACAGCATACTCGGCCCTCCGCCCGTCTATAACTATCTACAACCGCATTATCCGGTCGTCGTCGTGAACGAATCGGAGGGAGGTACCACCACATACCCATCGACGTATGACGATAGCGGATATCAGGAATACTATAGCGAGTACCAGAACTATTCGAACCGACGGACCCAGACCCAGGCTGACATTTCAGGCATACTGTCGGCTTTTTCGCCTATCGACAGTTTCAGCGGCTACCTCGGCTACGGCCATATGGGCGTCGGACAGGCGATGATCACCAGACAGAACACGGCTGTTTACATGTACGTACCGAGCACCGACCGGCAGCCGCAGGATATGTCGATCCTGGACTCGCTATCCAGCGTCTGGATGAGAACACTGATCATGATCGCCGAGATCATGGCCGCGTTCGGGATCGCTTATGTGGCGTTCATGAGGACCGACGTCAGATGATCGATCAGACCCGTGCAAGTGCCGACGAGGCCATGACATGAGGCCTGAACTGATTATTGCCGAAAAAGAGTTCAGGGATCACGTCACAAGCAAGCGATTCGTCGTGATATTCGGCATCATGCTGCTATTGGGAATCTATGCGATTAATTCAGGCATGGACTCATATAACCGACAGCTCGATCAATATAAAGAGCAGAAGGACACGACCAATCCCGATACACAGCGGATTATCCAGAGTTACCAGCAGAGGATCCATGAAACGGAGGAGCGAGGCGACTCCCCCCAATTGATCCAGGAATTGCAGGACGACCTCGACAGGTACCTGAACCCACCGCTGCCGTCGATCCTGCAAATTTTCCAGAGCATGATCATACTGTTCATATACCTAGGCATGGTCCTGGGTGCTTCGCTGGGCTTCGACCAGATCGCCCGGGAGAAAGATGAGGGTTCCCTTAAGTTCCTGGTCGCCAGTCCGATCTACCGTGATGCGATAGTGAACGGCAAGACCATTGGCGCCATGGCCGCGCTGGCATGCGCAATGATCGCAGCTTTCTCGATCACCATCGCCATCGTAATGTTGAGAGGCGTCGTGCCGGGCGCCGAAGACCTGATCAGGATCTTCCTGTTTTTCCTCGTATCGATGCTGTATTGCACGGTGTTCTTCGCTCTGGCCATGATGGTCTCATCGCTGTCTAAAAATGCCGCGGTCGCGGCGATAATGACTGTCGGAGTGATATTCCTCATATTCATTTATACGATAACGGCATCATGGCTTTCCTACACGATCGCCAAGGGCATCGTCGGCCCTGCGCCGCAGGACGAGTATCCCTATGCGCCCTCAGTTATCGACAATGCCTCGATCGAGAACGGGACCGTGAATTATCAGATATACACCAGTTTCGAAGATACCGAACGTAGCAAGTATCTAAACCGGCTAAGTGCTACTCAGGCAGAGATCACCGATTTGCTGGAAACGTTCTCGCCGATCTACGATTACGGCATGTACAATGACAACACCCACATGGGCATCGGCTACACGATGATCCTGAAGGAAGACACTATGGCCAATCCCATCAGGCATATATCGCTGCTTGACTCGCTGGCTGCCAGCTGGCTGAAAGTGCTATCGATGATCGTCGAGATCGTCGCTGCGTTCGGCGTTGCATATATCGTTTTCATGAGGGTGGATGTGCGATGAGCGATCGTGCAAAGGCAAGGGACCGCCCCGTGTTCTTCAAAAGGCCTGAGCTAATCATCGCCGAAAAGGAGTTCAGAGACCATTTCACGAGCAAGCGGTTTATCGTCGTCTTCGGCATCCTCCTGCTGTTGGCCTTAAACGCAGTGACGATGGGTATGGATG
>JAEZKS010000012.1 GCA_023436075.1 Methanobacteriota archaeon | reverse complement strand
CCACGTGGTAACCCCAGACATCGAGGGAGCCCTTCGTCGCGTTCGAGGTCAGAATGATCGTCGCGATACCGTTCTCGTCAGTCACGTTCTTCTTGGTGACCGGCAGGTATGCGATGGTGTCATTCGTTCCGTAGAAGTTGATCTCCTTGCCGCGTATCTTGTACGGCTTGCCGTTCAAGAGGAGCTGAGCCGAGATGATCGACGTGTCGCCGCCTACCAGGATGTTCTCCGGGTTAGCGGTAAGCTGGATGTCGTTCGCCTCTGGGATGTTCAGCATAATGAAGCCCGAGGAGGTCGCCGACTTGTTCAGCGAGTAGTAGTTAGACTTGCCCGAGATGGAAATGCCATCCTGGTACTCCATCTCTGCGCTAACGTATGCATGAGTAACGTTGTTCCAGAGGATGATGTTGCTGAACACGAAGGTGCCCGGGTACGGATAGTAGTCATCCCGCGGGAATGAGGGGTTGCTCATGTTGTAGACTTCGACGAAGCCGTCGGTACCAACAGTGTGACCATTAATGACAGTACCTTCGGTAGCGCCAGAGAAGTAACCGGCGTGCAGCACTACTTTGACACCGGGTATGGCTTTGCCAGTACTGTCAGTAACGCTGCCGAACCATGAAGTCACAGTCGGCTGGAAGTAGATCTTGATCGAGCTGCTGATAGTGTAGCCGGACACTGGATCCTTGTACGTCGCCGTTAAGGTCGTGTTGTTGCCAGCGAAGACATCATAGATCCACCCGAAGGTCGTGTTAGCGTAGCCACCAGACGTGCTGACAGTCACAGTCGTCTCTTTGTTGCCAGCGTTCGTCCAGTTACCGAACCCAGTATAGTTCCCGCTAGCGAGACTAACGTTGCTGTAGCTGAACGTTATCTGAGTGTTTGCCGGTACCGGGTTGCCCCGACTGTCAGTGACGTAGGCCCAGACCTTGGTAAAGTCGACGCGGTCTGCGACAAGTCCAGTCTTCTCAGCGAATATCTGGATCGTCGTAGGACGCGGGATGATGGTGATGCCTACCAGCAGAGAGTTCTTGTTGACCTCGACAGTGAAGTTGTTCGACCAGCCCTCGCCGTAAACACTGTGGTTAGCGTACGCAGCGTACAATGGAACATAGACAGGAACCTGGTTCAGCCCGAATAAGGGCCTCGGGTCCCAGAAATTCAAATCAACCCATCTCTGATCAACTAAAGTGTTGTTAACATAGGCTACCTGGAAGCTACCCGTAGAATCGGTCTTCGTGAGCCAGTAGTACTGGCTGGTGTTAGACGAATTGACGATCCATACGTCAGTGTCAGCAATACCGGCAGAATCACCCGCGAAGGTTACCTTGCCCAGGATGTTACCAGTAAAGTCATTGCCCGTACTGTTAGTCTGGTTGAAGGGCTTGACCTGCTGGATAGGTTTTGCGGCAGTGGCTGAGGCTATCATTATTATGGATAACACGACTACAGCCAGGATTACCGCCTTTGTAGTGGTCTTCATTTGTTCAACCTCCCATGGTTGTGTATCATTATGCTGCAACATCATGCCTTGATAAAACGCTCTTGTTTTACCAATCCATATGCCGGATCTTCGACATATGCCGAACCTGACATCGCTCAGTAATAAATCCATCATCTGTGGATTATTGGACTTACATTAGTCATTACCTTAATAAAAGTTTTTTGGTCTAACACATGCTAAAATTACGTTTACAAGGCAGGTATTTATAGTTCTTTGCCGCGCAGTATGCCGGATTATTTCGAGCGCCTTTTCATCAGACGAGGCATAATAACGTAGATCGGCAAGCGACGATGGCTTGTGGTTCAAGCATACGACAATTGACTTAGTTATGATCGTAAACGCTTACTATACTATATATTATGTTGGTCTCGCTGGAAATAAATACGTTTCTCGGACGCCGGAAACGCGAGGTGCGATTCAACAGTGGCGATGAACGGCAATTCTAGCGCTGATCGACAGGCGGGGACGGTATGAGATTCTGCCACCACTAAATATATTTGTATACAGCCCGCTCAGAGTGTACTCAGACTGGATATCATGAAATACGCAGTAGTTCTTGGCGACGGGATGGCAGACTATCCCGTGGAGGCGCTCGGGGGCAGGACGCCGCTGGCGGCCGCTGTCAAACCCTGTATGAACGCCCTCGCTGACCGGGCGATCACCTACGGGCTGGCGCAGACGACGGTGCGGCATCTCCCGGCCGGGAGCGACGTGGCTAACCTTTCTGTCATGGGATATGACCCGGAGCGATACTACACGGGCCGGGGCCCGCTGGAGGCTGCCAGCATGGGCGTGACGCTCCGTCCGGGCGACACGGCGTTCCGCTGTAACCTGATCACGGCCGACGAGACGATCGTCGACTACAGTGCCGGCCACATCTCTACCGTCGAGGCAGAGTTGCTGATGCGCTATCTCGACTCGAAGCTGGGCCGGGAAGGGCTCAGGTTTTACCCCGGCATCAGCTATCGTCACCTGCTGGTGATCGACGGCTGTCCGCAAAGCATCGAGTGCACCCCGCCCCATGATGTCGTAGGGCAGCCGGTGAAGGAACATCTGCCCAGAGGCGACGGCAGTGACGAGATCATCCGGCTGATCGAAGCCTCCCGCGAGCTGCTGCCCGATCACCCGGTGAACAGGAAGCGCGTGGCGGAAGGCAAACCTCCTGCAAACTCTATCTGGCCATGGGGCCAGGGGCGTACCCCGTCCATGCCGGCGTTCCGAGAGAAGTTCGGGCTCGATGGGGCCGTGATCTCGGCGGTCGACCTGATACGGGGACTGGGCGTGCTCGCCGGCCTCGAAGTGATCGACGTACCCGGCGCGACGGGTTACCTGGACACCGACTACGGCGCGAAGGCCAGCTATGCGCTGGACGCCCTGAAGCGCAACGATTTCGTGTTCGTGCACGTGGAGGCACCCGACGAGATGTCTCACGAGGGCCGGCTTGCTGACAAGATCAAGTCCATCGAGGACCTGGACGCGAAGCTCGTGAAGCCGCTGGTCGACGGGCTCGGCCGGTTCGGCGACTTCCGGCTGATGGTCCTGCCGGACCACCCGACGCCGCTGGCAACGAAGACCCATGCGTACGACCCTGTGCCATATATTATATATGACTCAAGATATAATAATAAGAATAATAAGCGGTATGACGAGAAATCCATGGCCGACGGACAGTTCGTCGACAAGGGCCATGATCTCATGAGCATCTTCATCAAAGGCTGATCGGCAAGAGCATACGAATATGGACTCAATCACGGTAAAGGCGTCGGCGACCTCCGCCAACCTGGGCGCAGGCTTCGACGTCATGGGCCTGGCGCTGGAGAGCCCCTCCGACATCATCGAGGTGGAAAAGGCAGACCGCCTGTCTATCATCGTCCGCGGACGAGGCAGCCACGAGATACCGGTCGAGCCGGAGAAGAACACGGCCGGGCTGGTCGCGCTGGCGCTGGATAAAAAAGTGAAGATCACTATCCGCAGCGGCATCCGCCCCGGCAGCGGGCTGGGCAGCAGCGCCGCGCCCGCTGCGGGCACGGCAGTAGCGATCAACGAACTGTTCTCGCTCGGGTACTCGAAGGGGGAGCTGGTCTGGATCGCCGCCCGCGGAGAGGTCGCCGCTGCAGGCATCATGCATGCGGATAACGTGGCTCCGTGTATCATGGGCGATCTCACCGTCATCTCCGAGCGGCGCGTGGAGCACCTGGAGATGCCGCCGATGAGCGTCGTCGCCATCCTGCCGGAGATAGTGGTCAACACGCGGGACGCCCGTTCCATCTTGCCGCATCAAGTGCCAATCCATGAGATGGTGCATAACGTCGGCAAGGCGGCGATGCTCATGGCCGGTGTCGCCAAGAAAGACCCATGGCTCATAGGTGAGGCGTTATCAGATACTTTCAATGAACGCTACCGATCGCCACTCATCACTGGCTACGATGCCGTCCGAAAAGCAGCCCTCGACAATGGCGCATACGGCGTGGCCATCAGCGGCTCCGGGCCCACTATGCTCGCGTTGTGCCCCGAAGAGAAATCGTTCGACATCGCGGCGGCCATGCGCAAGAGCTTCGACGAGGCGGGCGTGAAGTCGGAGTCGTTCATCACAGGTATTGGCAAAGGTGTCCAGGTTACACGGCGCGGGAAGACAGATTAGCTACCGCCCGTTAACGTTTTGTCCCGGCTTTGCGTCGTGGGACACGAAATCACGAAATTTCTTTTTATATGAAAGCTCGAAATGCTCTAAAGCACGGTTAAGCCGCTAACTACACGAAGGCACTATTAAAAATCGAATGCACAAAAGCACGGCATTTAAAACACGAAAGAAGCTCTAATGACATGAAGACACCAACTAATACACTGTACACGCAGTTGAACAGGCCCTGTCGAAAGGAGCATATGATAGCCAGAGTTGTAGTGCGACGATCGCACCACAGTTTTAGTGTCTTAGTGCTATTTGAGCTCTAATTCGTGCTTTAAAAGCCGTGCTTTAGTGCATTCGATTTTTAATAGTGTTTTAGTGCCGTTAGAGGTTTAACCGAGTTTTAATTCATTTCGAGATTTAATATAGAAAGTAGTTTCGTGTTTTCGTGTCCCACAACGCTGAGCCTATCCTAATCATTCGTTATGCCCATCGTGCTTCCTTTTGCCAATAATATTAGATAGCTATTATAAATTCGCTTGCGAATCTTCCATGGGCGATCATTTTGGGCACGATCACGATAGCGCCGACTACCCGCAACGAGGGCCACGGCAAGTTTGTCCTTGACGTGGATGATAATGGCATCGTAAAGAAAGGCCATTTTTTAAGCCTTGTGCTGGTGAGAGGCTTCGAGAAGTTCCTGGTCGGCCGGGCCATGGAGTTCGCGCCTGTGGCAACCAGCCGTTTCTGCGGACTCTGTCCGCCGACCCATGCGACCGCCTCGTCTGAGGCCGTCGAGCGCTCCGTCGGCGTATCGCCACCACGGGCAGGGCTGGAGCTGCGCGAGCTGTGCAACATTGGCAATCACCTGCATGATCATCCGCTGCAGCAGGTGCTCGTCCTGCCTGACTTTGTCACAGACCCAGCAGAGCAGCGAGCGGCGCTTGCCCGCATCCAGACGCTTCGGAAAATCGGGCAGCACATATGCGACGTAGTGGGTGGCGAAGCGATCCATTCGCCCCACATCCGGGTGGGCGGGATGGCGAAGAACATCAGCGAGGCGGCGCGACGGACCATGCTGGAGTCGCTGGAGAGATACCGGGAGGTATGGGAAGAGCAGCGGACGTTCATGGAATTCGCGTTCGGGCGGGCGGAAGTTCCGCCGGGGCTTGGGGCACATGATTTCCCCATGATGGCCACCGACCTGATCTACGGCCGGTCGGACGTATTCGCCGACGAATACCTGCCGGACTATTCTGAAGTCCTGCCGCTCGACTATTATGGCGAGGAGGTCGGAACGGAGGCGTGCACCGTGATACCGATGCTGAACGGGAAGCCGGTCGAGGTCGGGCCGGTGGCAAGGCTGAGCAAATACAGGAATCGCCATGAGACTGGCACGATGGCGCTGGACCGCGCCCGATTGGAGGAGATCAGCATACGTCGGGAACGGGCGGTGCAGATACTGGAAAGCCTGGACACCCGTGCCCGCACTATCAATGTCCCGGTGACCAGGGGCTCAGGCAAGCTGGGCATCGGCGTGAATGAGGCACCGCGAGGCACGAACGTTCACATGGCCCGGATCGAGGACGGGCGGATCACAGGGTACAAGGCATGGCCTGCGACCATGTGGAACATACCGGTCATCGGAAAGGCCACCGAAGGTTTCCATCACAAGTGGGCTCAGTGGGTGATGCGAGGCTACGACCCCTGCATATCCTGTGCAACCCATGTGATCGTGATGCATGAGGGAAAAGTCGTCGAGCGACGCATTATCGAGCCGACGGGGGCGTATTATGGATAAGCCTCCAGGCAAGCCGAAGTTCGCATATCTGCACCTCGCCGCATGCTCAGGCTGCGAGATATCGTTCCTGGACAACTTCGAGCGGGTGCTCGATATGATGGACATGGTGGACATCGAGTACATGACGCTTCTGAAAGATGTGACAGAGTTTCCACGGGTCGATCTCGTTTTCGTCGATGGCCCCCCGTGTCTGCAGGATAAGGCGAGCGTCGATCTCCTGCTCAAGGCAAGGGAGATGTCTGGCTACATGGTCGCCTGGGGTGGCTGTTCGGCGACGGCGTGCATCACCAACTTCTCCCGCGGCGGCCAGGCGCCGCAGCCGCAACACGAGTCGTTCCTGCCGATCTGCCGGCTGGTGAAGGTGGACGCCTTCGTGCCCGGATCTCCCCCCGGGCCGGAGATGGCCTACAACGTGATCAAGGCGTACGTTGGCGGTGACACGGACTACCTGAAGTACCTCACCACCTACGAAGTAGGCGGATTTGCATGCGGCTGCGACCTGATGAAGGACATCGTCGAGAACGCGCTCTGCATCGGCTGCGGCGCCTGTGCGTTCGCCTGCCCGACGCAGGCGATTTCCATGCCGGCGGGACGGCCGTGTATCGACTGGGAGAGGTGCGTGAAATGCGGCGCGTGCTACGCCCAGTGCCCACGCAGCTTCCTGCCGCTGCCGGGCATGGACAGGATGATGGAGGAGTTATGACAGAATATGGCGGCTTCGGTCGGTTCCGGTCAGTCTGCTCTGCCAGGGCTGTCGACAACAGGATTCTCAATGCAGGGCAAGACGGAGGCACGACTACGGCACTGCTGTGCCACGCGATGGATTCGGGAAGCATCGACGGAGCGGTCCTGACGAGGAAAGGCGACGCTGAATGGGCCGCGGAGCCTTGTGTAGCGACGACACGGGACGAGATCATCGAGTCGGCGGGCAGCGTCTACTCGCTTTCGCCCAGCCTCTTCCGGCTTAAAGATGCGGTGCGGGAGCTCGGGCTGGAGAAAGTCGCCTACGTTGGGCTCCCGTGCCAGATCGACGCGCTCCGCAAGGCACAGCTATACCCGTTCGGAGCCCGCCATGTCGGAGATAAGATCGCCCTCGTCGTCGGCATCTTCTGCAGCGAGAACTTCCACCAGCAGGGGCTGCGGATGATCTCGGAAGGCCTCGGCAACACGCCGCTGGAGGAGGCACGAAAGATGCACATTTCGGGGGGCAAATTCCTGATCGAAGGCCCTGCCATGGCCGGCGTGCCAGTGAAGAAAGCATCCTACTACGCGCAGGACGGAGAC
>JAEZKS010000289.1 GCA_023436075.1 Methanobacteriota archaeon | reverse complement strand
ACCCACGAATACGCTTAGACAACTCCCCAGATGAGAGGTGCTGGACGACTTTTATCTCAGGACGACGAGACATACGAGAACGTACGCAATAAAAGTTTAAATAGTTATGCAACTAACTATAATTCTTTTTTCTGAAAGAATTAGAAAAGCCACTGCCGATAAAAAGAATTAGGCTTATAATAAGCCTTTACTCCAGGAACATGTCGTCCATCGAGTAGAGGCCCGGCTTCTGCGAGGCGATCCACTTAGCCGCCTTCACCGCGCCGGAGGCGAACGCCTGTCGGGAATGGGCCTGGTGCTTCACCTCGATCCGTTCTCCGTCACAGGCGAAGAGCACCGTGTGGTCGCCGACGATATCGCCGCCGCGGACCGCGTGGATACCGATCTCTTTCGCCCGGAGCGCGACGCCTTCCCGGCCGTGGACGTACTTCGGCTTCACTGGAAGGGCCGAAGCGATGACGTCGGCAGCCTTGAGTGCGGTGCCGCTGGGAGCGTCCTTCTTCTTGTTGTGGTGGGCTTCGATGATCTCGATGTCGCAGTCATCGAGACGCTTCGCCGCCTCACGCAGGAGCTTGAGGAAAACCTGGACGCCGACCGAGTAGTTAGGCGACATGATCGCGGCCACTTTGCCGGTCTCGATCGCCTTTTTGATCTCGGCCTTCTGGGCATCGTCGAAGCCCGTGGTGCCGATGACCAGGTTGACACCGCTAGCCGCAGCGGTTTTCACGTTCTGGACAGTGGCAGAGGCGATGGTAAAGTCGATGAGCACGTCTGGCTTCGCGGCCTTGAGCACGCTCCCCATGTCCGATGCAGGGCTTACGGTGATCTTATCCACCTTGCGGCCACCCTGAAGGTCGAACCCTGCCACGAGAGCCATGTCCGGCTGTGCCAGCAGGGTGTCAGTGATCATCTGGCCCATGCGGCCGTTGATGCCGGCGATTGCCACCTTCACGGTCATTTCCGCGCCTTCTTCGCAGGTGTGGCTTTCTTCACGGGCATGACCTTCACTGGAGCCGCCTTCCGTCCCGCATCCTTGCGGACTACTGGCTTCACGCCGTAGGCGTCCATCAGGCCCTTGAGCTTCTTCTGGTTCTCAGGGGACATCTCCGTCAGGGGCAGCCGCAGCGAGCCGGCGGCGACGCCCATCATGTTAGCGGCGGCCTTCACCGGTATCGGGTTGGTCTCGATGAACATGGCCTTCATGATCGGCGCGATCTTGTAGTACAGGTCGATGGCCTTGTTGTGGTTGCCATCGTCGTAGTACTTCACCATGGCGCAGACTTCCTTCGGCATGATGTTGGCCAGCACGGATACCACGCCCTTGCCACCCATCGCCATGACAGGCAGAGTGATGTTGTCGTCGCCCGAGAGCACGGTAAACGGCTTCTTTCCGCCGCGAGTCAGCTCGATGATCTTCTCGATCTGCTCCATGTTGCCGCTGGCTTCCTTGACGCCGACGACGAACTCGTCTTTGGCCAGCTCTGCGATCGTCTCGGGCAGCATGTTGATCCCGGTCCGTCCCGGGACGTTGTAGAGAATGATCGGCAGTTCCGTCTTCTCGGCGATAGTCCGGTAGTGGAGGATCTGCCCTGCCGGCATGGGCTTGTTATAGTAGGGCGTGATCAGCATGGCACCGGAGGCGCCGGCATCTTTGGCGTATTTGGTCAGCTCCAGCGCTTCCTGGGTGTTGTTGGAGCCGGACCCGCCGATGACCGGGACCTTGCGCCTGTTCCGGTCGGCCTGGTCTACTGCGATGTTGAGCAGCCGCTGCTGTTCCTCGAACCTGAGCGTCGCAGCCTCGCCCGTGCAGCCGCAGGGTACGATGCCGGCGACGCCGCCCTCGATCACGAAGTCGATGTTGCGGCGGAAACCCTCTTCGTCGATCTCGCCGTTCTTCTTAAAAGGAGTGATGAGGGCAGGATAGACGCCCTTGAGCTCTTTGAGCTTCATCATCTCTTCCTGCCTCTGGATGACATTTTCCTTGTCACGTAGCCGGCCAGGCGATTCCTTACCTCTTTCGTCTGGACGTTCGCGAGCCTCTCGACCTTGTCCTTGTTCTCGTTGAAGTCAGTGCCGAACTCGTTCGGGTACTGGCGGAGCAAGGCGTCAACGGTGCTCTTGATGTAAGTCTGCCGAATGCTTCCCACTATGTTACCTCCTGCGTGTTTTTTAGACGGGCTGCGCGGCCTGCGCATGCGAGTGCGATAATGATCGTACTTTATCTGCGGCACCTTTTAAACATTGCGATTGCCTGCCGTGGGTCACGCGACTTCAAATGAGTTCTTTATGGTTAAAATAATTTTGCTATCCGCGGGCAATCGCAGCGATAAAAAGGAATAAAAGAATGGATGGCCCTACTACGAGGCCAATCCCTTCCTCCTCAGGCTTACGTAGATAATGGCGTAGATGACGACCGTGACCACGGCGAAGGCCAGCAGATTGAACCACTGGGTCGAAATGTCCTTGTTGTAGACGATCGCGTCGTTCAGCCCGTTCATCAGATATACGTTCGGCAGCACGGAGCCTACGGCCTTCAGCGCGTCGACGAAGCTGTACAGGAATGTGAACAGCATCAGCGGGGTCATGATGACCGAGGAGATGATCGAGGCGGTCTGATAGCTGTTCGAGTATATCGAGATGAGCAGCCCTATGCCGTTGAAGGCGATGGCACCCAGCAGGACGAAGATCGCAGCCAGCGGCAGGTTGCCGGTGATGCTGTCGCTCAGGAACAGGACGATGACCGAGATCAGCACCGTGACGAGCACTCCGAACAGTGACTTGCCCAACACCACGTCCATCTGGGTGACCGGCGTGGCCATCAGGGCAGTGATCGTCTTCTTCTCCTTCTCAGTGGTCAGTGTGGCCGGCAGCACGCTGACGCCCACGATGATGATCGAGATCAGGAGCAGCGTAGGCGCGGTGAACCCGCTATAGCCCGCGGCCTCTCCTGCGGCTCCGCCGGGCACCTCGACGACGCTCTGCGTCTGGAAGTTAACCGGATACTCCAGGCCGGCGTACTGGAGAGTCAACTGCGTGAAGGACTCGGTGAAGATGAGAGACTTGAGGTTCGTCGAGTCGGTCAGCATGCTGACCGACGGCTTTTTGCCCGCGGCTATGTCACTGTCGAAGTTCGCCGGAATGACGGCACCGCCGACTATTGCACCGTTCTTGATGCTCTGGTTGACGTCGTCCGTCAGCCCGTAGAAGCTGACGTTGTACAACGAGACGTTCTTGAGGTAGTCGGTGAACTTGTGGTTGTCACCCTGGTCGATGATGCCGATCGCGACCGTCTCGTTCCCGCTCGCGGCTATGGAGCCCATCATGAAGCTCATCATCACAGGGAGGAAGATGGCGATGGCGACGACAATCAGCAACGACATATTCTTGATCGACAGCTTCGCGTCCTTGGCCATGATCTTGATAATTCTACTGAGGTCCATTGGTTAACTGCTCCCCCGTCAGCCTGATGAATACGTCTTCCAGCGTCGCCTCTTCCGAGGCCGCCGAGAATATCTCCCCGCCCTGCGACAGCCGGCCGAACAGCTCCGCGCACTCGCGGGAGTTCAGCGGGCTCTCGTAGATCTTGCCGTCTTTCGTCTCGATCTTCAGCACGTCCTGGCCGTACTGCTTCTTCAGCATCTTCGGCGTCCCGCGGGCGATGATCTTGCCCTTGTAGACGATGGAGAGGTCGTGGCACAGGAAGTCCGCCTCATCCATGTTGTGCGTGGTCAGGATGATCGTCTTGCCTTCCTGGCTGAGACGCTGGATGAACTGTCGGATCTCTATGGACGAGCGCGGGTCCAGGCCGCTGGTCGGCTCGTCGAGGAACAGGATATCCGGGTCGTTGATCAGCGACCTCGCGATGAGCACTTTCTGCTTCATGCCTTTGCTGAATTTGCCGACGACCTTCTTCATGTGCTCTTCCATGCCCACGAGCTTGAGTACCTCCTTCGTCCGGGCCTTGTCCGCGTTGTACATGCCCCTGAAGAAGTCGATGTTCTCGAAAGCCGTAAGCTCGTCGTAGAGGTTCTGGTACTCGAAGACGATACCGATCTTCTGCTTGATCTTCAGCGCGTCGCGCGCAATGTCAAGGCCGCCGACGGATGCGCTTCCCGAGGAGGGGCGCTCCTGGCAGGTGAGCATCTTGATCGTCGTGGACTTGCCCGCGCCATTAGGCCCAAGCAGCCCGAAAATGCCTCCTTTCTTTACCCGGAAGGAGATGCCGTCGACTGCCGTGAAGCTGCCAAAACGCTTGGTCAGGTTTTCGACAACGATGTCATCGCCAGATAGAACATTGGACAGTCCTAACACCTTTGAACTATATCCCGCGCTTCGAGTATTTAACTTTATTATATGTAGATGATAAGCCGCACGACGCCCGATCCATCGGGGAGGATCCAGAGGTTTGCGAGAGAGGGCACCGAGGATTTTCACCACAGAGGACACAGCGGACACAGAGGCAGACAGAGGGGGTATAAAAACATGGCTCGCATGACCTGTTGTTAAAAATTCTCTGCGTCCTTTGTGTCCTCTGTGGTGAAAATCCTCTGTGTCCTCGTGTAACCTCCGGAGCCTCTAAATGTTTACTTGAAGATCGGCCGCTGGCTCAGCAGCTTGGGCAGCGCGAGCGGCCGGTAAGGCTTCCCGGCACAGCGCATGCGGATCTCCTGCGTCAGCTCGTCACGGGTCATGCTGGCACGTCGCCCGGTCTCGCGGACCGTGACGGAGAACAGGCCCGATTCGGCCTCCTTGTCACCGATCACGACGACGTACGGGACCCACTCCATGCCGGCCCGGGCGATCTTCCGGGACAGCGTCTCGTCGCTGTCGTCCACGTCGCACCGCGCGCCATCTATGTCGAGATATCGGCAATATTCGAGGTGCTTTTCGGAAACAGGGATGAAACGCACCTGTGTAGGCGCTAGCCAGACGGGCAGCGTCGGCGACTCTTTCTTCAGCGCCTCTTCGAGGAGGGAGAAGAACCACCGCTCGATGCTGCCGATGCTGGAGTGACAGATGATGCAGCCCTTCTTCTGCCCGTTTCGGTCGACGTAGTCGATGCCGTAGACCTGGGCGTCCTTGACGTCCAGTTGCACCGTGGAGAGCTGGATGCAGCTCCTCGTCGAGTCCACGCCCTGGAACTCGTTTTTCACGGCCCAGTAGTGCTTCTCCTCGGACAAAATCTCGATGAAAGCCGGCTGGTCGGAATACTTCAGCAACTCGACGATGCGGGCCTTGTGCGCGACGAAGAACGGCTCCACGATGCGGAACACGATGGCGTACTCGACGCCCGAGGTGTCGGCGAGGTCCGAATAGTTGCGGTACAGCTCCATGTACTCGGCCCAGCCCTCCTCCATGTCCCGGCAGAAGCAGTGAATGTCGGGCATGTGGAATGCCCGGAGCCGCTTCAGGCCCGACAGCTCCCCGCTCCGCTCGTAGCGGAAGCTCTTGCTGAACTCGTAGATCCGCAACGGCAGGTGCCGGTAGCTGATGGTCGCGTCCTTCATGATCTTGAACAGCCCGAAGTCGCCGGCGAACCGCAGGATGAACTCCCGGTCGCCGTCGGGCGGCGTCACGGTGTAGTGCCGCTCGTGGAAGGTGCCCGCCTGCTCCCGGATCTGCGGGTCGTTCCAGTCGTACAGCAGCGGCGAATCGATCTGCAGCGCCTTGAACCGGTTCACTGCGATGTCGTAGGCCCAGTCCCGCAACAGCTGGAAGATAATTAATCCTTTAGGGTAGAAGCGGAAGTTGCCCGAGTCGGAAGACGGCTCGTAGCCGACCAGCTCGTGGGCCTGCATGACCTTGATCGAGGGCGGCTCGATGCCGGGAGGGTGCTTGAGCTCCTCAGAGACTACGTAGGCTTCGAGAGACCTGTGGCCGACCGTCGCCAGCACCTTCATCACCTCGTCTTCTTTCGAGAGGTCCAGCGGGTGCTCTGTGCCGTCAGGCATCATGATGATATGCCTGCTGTGGATGTTTTTCACGACGTCTTCCCTGTTCTTCAGTTCAATCAATTTTCGGCGCCTCCGGGGGCAGGAATCAGATCTCGGGACGGAGGACATGGTGTCCTCAGTCAGTAGTAGTGGTAGTGGCGAAAGTAGCCGGCATAGCGAAATAAAGGCTTAATCGAAGAGCTATCAGGTTACCACCTACATTTACTACATGCCCGAGGTATAAAAAAGTTATCCAGAGGACGAGGGCTTGTTACACGACGACGCCGGAGCAGGTGCTTTTCGGGACAGGAGCCAGGCCTGTACTCGAGGAACGTCTCCGCGCCGGCCGCGCGCGCGTGCGCACGGGCAGCATTAGTCGTGGGTTCCGGCCGGCAGGAAGAGAGCGCAGGGATTCAGGACATTCTTAGGCCTGCCCGCGACAAAGGCCTCGACGTTCTCCACCGTGATCGCCATGCACCGATCTTTCGCCTCCCGGGTATCATAGGCAATGTGAGGCGTCAGGATAGTATTCGAGAGCCGCAGCAGCGGGCTGTCGGGTGGCACTGGCTCCTCGTGGAAAACATCGAGGCAGGCGCCGGCGATGATGCTGTTCTCGAGCGCACAGAGAAGCGCTTTTTCATCGATGACCGGGCCTCTTGCCGTATTGACGAGGACTGCGGACTGCCTCATCCGCCCGAAGGCTTCGCGATCGATGAGGCCGGTGGTCTCCGGCGTCAGAGGCAGGTGTACAGAGATGAAGTCACTGCTCTCGCAGAGACGGGCGAGATCGACGTACCTGAATCTCAGCTCACGAGCTTTTTCCAGAGAAGGCTTCGCGTCGAAGGCGACGACATCCATGCCGAAGCACCGGGCGATCTCCGCCACTCGCATGCCGATCCGGCCGGTGCCGACCACACCCAGCGTCTTGCCGGCCAGCTCTCGGCCCTCCCATGCAGTGCAGTCGAACCGGCCCGAGCGCACGGCGTCGCCAGCTTCCCTGATCTTCCGCAGGAACGCCATTAGCATGGCAAAAACATGCTCGGCTACGGCCTCGTTCGAGTATCCGGGCGCATTGGCGATGGCGACGCCGTGCAACATTGCTGCGTCGAGATCGACGTCATCGTAGCCGGTCCGTGCAAGAGCGATGAACTTCAGAGTAGTTCCTTCAAAAATTTCCGCAGGCAATCGATAGTGCGTAACGATCGCAATGTCGGCGCCATCGATCCTTGCCAGGAAGTCCTCGGTGGATTCCGGCCTGTCCTTATAAACGTCCAGCCTGCCGAGCTTTTCCAGCCGTTTTCGGCAGGTGTCAGGCAGGTAGTCCGAGTCAGTGGCGACGATGTGCATCGATCAGAAAGTAGGCGGGCGAGACAAAGGCGGTTTGCCACGGACATGGCGGGAGGTCTCAAGGTTTTCAGAGGTCTCCGTGTTGGAACTCGGTGCCCTCTCGTAACCTCTGGAGCCTCAGCGGCTGTCGAGACGTCGCCGTAGTGCAGGGTCTTCATCGATGAGATCAGCCAGCACCCGTTCCACGCTCTCCTCCGGGGCCACCGGCCGCATGAGATACACGCCTGTCCTTCCCACGTCCGCTCGTCTTTCGAGCACCCGCATCCGCTCTTCCACGATCCGCTGGCTGACACCGATCTTCTTCGCTACGACTCCGGGCGCAAGATCGGACAGCGGCGTCTCGACGTGCCCTTCGGGCGTCGGCTCGATGAGCATGAGCCGCTTGTCCACGCCAGGGACTCGCAGCTCTTCGCGTATGCCTTTAATCCCTATGGAGCCACCGAAGCGATAGAACTCCAACTCCACCTCCCTTGGCGGGATGAGCGGAAAGGTCACGGTGGTGTTGTCCTCCAGCTCGACGTTCGCCTTTACCAGGGCGCGAGGCGTCGCCTGGGTGATCGTCGTGCCGAGAATGTGGAAGCGGTCGAGCGCCAGCAGCACCTGCATGGAGCTGGCAACCTGTGGGATGAAAATGTCTACGTCGCTGGTCGGTTTGACGTCCCCGCGTGCCACGCTGCCGAAGACCATGCCGTCCAGCCCTGCCGCCTCCAGCGCTTCCAGCACTTCCTGCGCCCGTGCCCGCAGCCGGCGGAACGTCTCCCGCCGGGCGTCGTCGTAGACGACCTCCCTGCGCTCGCCCATCTCCGCGGTCTTGCGCCTCAAGGGATCACCGGGTCTCTTTGCCGACCCATTCCAGGTAGCTCTCCGAGCCGGCATCGATCTTCCAGGAGGTGATGCACGGGATCTCGTAGCTGTGGAGCTTTTTCACTCGCTTGATCACGTCAGGCACGAGACTGGTCCGAGTCTTACAGATCATGGCCACCTCGGCTCCCTCCTCGATGACGCCTTCCCATCGGAACGCCGAGGTGATCGGCCAGTAGTTCACGCAGGCGACCAGCTTCTCCTCGACCAGCGCACGTGCGATCTTCCCGGCCTCTTCCGCGTCATTCGCAGTAACGTAAACAGTCGAATACATCTGATATAAGCCTCTTTCATCCGGCTACATATTAATATCGGCGATGCCGTTCCCTCGCTCATGGCTCCAGGAACAGGAGTCAGGTGCAGACAGTCGCGATCTGCAACGTGAACGTATTTATAGGAATATCCATATGCAGAGATCGATATTTAATTTGACGGGGATAATAATTTGGCTGATTTGACATGGTTCGCAGTAATCGTCGGCTTCGGCATCTGGTGGCTGGCAGTCCGTACGCTGGATAAGGCAGGCGTGCTGCAGCGCTACAACGTTTCAGCCTACGGGCCGCTGATCATGTGGAGGACCTACCGTGGCCAGGGCCTGCTGAACGCGCTGGCCTCGCCGAAGACCTTCTGGAAGACGCTGATCACGATCTGCATGCCGCTGGTTTTCGTGTCGATGTTCATCATGCTGGGCATGATTGTCGTCGCCGACATCGTCATGATCATGAAGACGCCGGCGCCCAGCGCGGCTACCGCGCCGCAGAACATCCTGGTTATCCCTGGAGTCAACCAGTTCGTTCCCTTCGTCTGGGGCTGGATCGCCCTGATCGTGGGCATGGTAGCGCACGAGTTCGGCCACGCTATCATGGCGAAGGCAGAGAACATCAAGGTAAAATCTCTTGGACTATTGCTGGTCCCGATACCGATGGGCGCATTTGCGGAAATTGACGAGGAAGAGATGTTCGGCGCGAAGGCAGAAGGCAAGACAGGGGAGGTCTTCGGGCCCATGGAGACGAAGGCCGCCGGCGAAGGCGTCCGCAAGGCGTCCAGCGGGGCCCAGGTGCGCATCCTGAGCGCTGGCGTGATCTCCAACTTCCTAGTCGGCGCCATCGCGTTCCTCCTGCTGTTCGGCCCGGTGCTCGGCGCCATTGCAGCGACAAACTCGGAGATGGTGGTCGTGAACGTGGCGCCGGGAACGCCAGCGTATGATGCGGGCATCCACACCAACATGATCATCCGATCGGTTGATGGGACCAACGCGACCACACCGGACCAGTTCAACGATTATTTGAGAGCTCATGCAGGCAGTAACGTGACTATCGCCGGCATGCAGGGCAGCAGGGCTGTTAGCTACACGGTGCCCGTCGGCGATGTCAGGGGCATGTACATCCTGGGCGTCCTTGATGGCTACCCTGCGAAGGAAGCCGGCATCGGGCCGAACATGCAGATGGTTTCGATTGATAGTACGCCTATCGGCTCCTATGCCGACTACAACGCATACATGAACGGCACCGTCCCGGGACAGGAAGTCGCGGTCGGCCTGATCGCCGCTAACGGCAGCGCGGTTAATGTCACACTGACGCTGGCCAGCGGCACGCAGCCTAAGGGCTACATGGGCTTTAGCAGCGCCGACCTCTCCGACAACTCCATCGGCATCATGGTAGGCACCTTCGACGCTGAAGGCCAGCTGTCCTGGTTGCAGAACCTGTTGAGCCCCGTCGGGAACACTATCGGTGACAAGATCTGGTCAGTAATATCGGGCCTGATCATCATCACGTTCCTGCCCATCTGGGAGTTCATCGGTGGCCTAACCGGGTTCAGCATATTCCAGAGCGACCTGGCCAGCCTGTACTATCCCGTCGGATGGGCGGCCGGGCTGGGCAACGGCGTGTTCTACCTCGCGCTATCGCTTTTCTGGATCGGCTGGCTGAACATACAGCTCGGCCTGTTCAACTGCCTGCCCATGATCCCGCTGGACGGCGGGCACATCTTCCGGGAAGTGGCGCGCGTGCTGGTCGGCCTGTTCGTCAGAGACACGGCAAAAGTGGACAACATCTCCCGCGTGATCGTGAACGGGTTCTCAGTCGTCCTGATCTCGTCGCTGATCTTCATGATACTCGCGCCGTATATCGTACATGGCCTGGGATAACACTCCAGGCCAGATTTCCCGTGCTTCGTTTGCAGGCGTTTGTCATGACTTGCGTCGTGGAACACGAAAGCACGAAATTTCTTTTTATATTAAATCTCGAAATGCGCAAAAGCACTGTTAAATTGCTAAGGGCACGAAGGCACTATTAAAAACCGAATTGCACTAAAGCACGGCCTTTAAAACACGAATTAAAGCGCAAAGGCGTGAAAGCACCAAATTAATACAGTTACGGTCCGTTTACCTATCGGTCAGGACTCATCCTGCTAATTAGTTAATAACACTCTTTACTTCGTCTCCTGCGTTATTTCGTTGAAATTGATGAGCAATTCATACGATAAAAATTTACACGTAGCAGTTTGGTGTCTTCGCGCATTTCGAGCTTTAGTTAGTGCTTTAAAGGCCGTGCTTTAGTGCATTCGATTTTTAATAGTGCCTTCGTGCCCTTAGCGGTTTAACCATGTTTTGGTGCATTTAGAGCTTTCGTGTAAAATCTAAAAAAGAGTTTTGTGTTTTAGTATTCCACGACGAAAAGCCAAAAAAGAAAATGCACGTCACGATGTCCGTTGTATTCACTTGCGCTTGCCCTTGACGGGCCCTTGGGGCCCTCTCTTAGACTGCATTTTGATAATGCCTTTGCTGATGAGCAGGCCCAGCAGGAAGTTCTGGATCATGACGAGCCCGAATAAGATGATGAAGGCCACGAGCACCAGGACGATGAAGCCGGATTGGGCGAGGATAGACATCGTACCGCCCAGCCAGAGGGCGAAGATGACGGCGAATGGCATCGAATAGACGGCGCTGTATGCGGCTCTCGACCGCATGTCCCCGAACCTGGCGAAGAAGGGCACGATGAAGTACATGACCACGCACAGGATGATCCAGGAGACGACGAATACGCCGATGGTGAGGAACACGAAGTTCAGGTCAAGCGCCACAGTACCCGCATCGCCTGTCGCGTTGCCGACGTCTAACAGAGTGGTTGTGTTGTTGGCATCCATTCAAATCAGCCCTTAGAACACGCTGGAAGATTATAAAATTAATCTCACGCAGTTATCATTGTACGCCGCTTTTCCTCCGGGCTGTCCGCAGACTCCTCCCGGAACTTCCGGTAGTCGTCCACAGGGCCAGGATAGCTGACCGAGAGCGCCTTGCCGGGACAGGCCCGTACGCACTGGTAGCACCGCATCCCGTCGATGCACTTCCATGTGAACTCCGGGAACTTCTCGCCGGCCTTTATGCTCCGCGTCGGGCAGCTCTTCTTACAGGCCTCGCAGAACAGACATTTCGCCTTGTCGAACACGATCTCGCCCTCGATGCCCTTGCGCATCTTCTTGACCAGCGCGGCGTGGGGCTTGCCGTGGTACCTGGCGAAGAACGGCGTCGGACTGGCCAGCACTTCCGGGTCGAGGTGACGACCTGTCTTCTTTGCCTCCAAAATCATGTCGACGAATTTTGCCGCCGCCTGAAGGTCAGCCTCGTCGGGACGGCCGGCGTTGATGCCCAACTCCCTGCCCTGGGGGTAGCTGTCGCTCCCCTCCAGCTTCAGGCCGCCCAGGAGCACATAGCCCTTCTTCTTCATCGCAGAGGCCGCCTCGTAGAGGCTATCGCCTGCCGTGGCCCCGCCATATGTCGTGAACACGAAAGCTGCGGTGCCCTTCACCGTGGGCAGCCCGTGCAGGAATTCCTCGATGAACCTCGGCGGATAGCCGAAAAAGGTCGGGAAGCCGATGCCCAGCAGGTCGATGCCCTCCAGTGCCTCGGGAAAGTCCGCTGCGTCCTCGTACAGCAGCGGCGTGACCGTATACCCGGCCGCCTGGAGGCGGTCGTACAGTGCGTAGGTGACCTTTTCAGTGTTGCCCGTCTGGGAGAAGTAGACGATGGTCGCTCTCATGGAACCTCAAGATCGTTTATTGCCGGACAACATATGTAAATCTTACCGGTAGTGCACGTCGTTTCAACACGAAAGCACAAAACGTTTTATTATTTCCACGAAAGACACTAAAACACGAAGGGCACGGTTAAACCACTAAGGGCACGAAACGCACGAAATTAAAACTACTAAAGACACGAGCTCCACCAAGTTTAAAACACTAACAAGGACACAAAAAACACTAAGACACTAAGACGGTAAATGTGAGGCTTGACTATTAGTGGTTTGCTTATATAATAATTATCCCCTGTCCCGTCCTGGCGTCTTAGTGTTTTTTGTGTCCTTGTTAGTGTTTTAAACTTGGAGTCCTTGGTGAATTTTGTGTTTTTAATTTCGTGTTTTTGTGAATTTCGAGATTTGACAGTGCTCTTGGTGCTTTTGTGTCTTTCGTGGAAACGAAAAACGTTTTTGTGCTTTCGTGTTGAAGCCGCACGTGCCCCGATAAAGATAAGCACATCAACAGTAGCCGTTCCACCAGCCGTTGATGAAGACGTTCGGGAATGTGATGGCCCCGGGCCCGAAGAGTCCGGTGTATCCGAAAAGCCCCAGCGGCCCGAAGATGTCGAACGGCCCGAACATCCCGTACTCGTCGAAAATGCTGACGGGCACGATGGGGCTGCCGAAACCGGGACCCACGCCGGCTGGGACGGGGCCCGGGCCGCCGACGGCAGGACCTGGGATCGGACCGCCTATGCCGGGTCCCGGTACGGCGCCCGGCCCGAAGCCGTTAAAGCCCGTGCCTACTCCGCCGTAGCTGCCGAAAATGCCGCCCGCCCGACTGGTGATGCCGGATACCTCGCCGGAAACCGCTCCTGTGCTCGCAACGCTCTCGCCCTGGTTACCGGCCTCGGAAACCCCGACATTGCCCGAGCCCGTCGATCCGACGGCCCCGCCGCTGTCGCCGCCTTCGTTGCTCTGGGCAGCCGCCTGCCCGATCATGATTAGCGAGATCAGTATGACTATCCCGGTTAGAACGATTTTCCTCAATATACTACCCCCAAGGTTGATCCAGGCAATTTAACGCTAAAAGGATATTTCGGTAAACGAGCGGAAAGCCGTCTGACAGACGAAAAATTCAGCTATAAAAAAGTGTGGGCAAGGCGCCCGCTAACAGATGCCGTCAATGGCCGGTACGGCCACAGGCACAGGCGCCGGTACGGGCGCTGGAACAGGTGCCGGGATTGGCACGGCGGCAGGCACCGGCACTGGCACAGGCACCGGAAAGCTGAACGGACTGCATATCCCGAACGGGCCGAAAAGACCGAAAGGACCGAAAAGACCAAAGCCGAGACCTAGACCGCATCCGATGCCGAACCCGTCGAAGCCAAACCCGCCCAGGCCAAAGCCGCCCAAGCCAAACCCGCCGAAGGGCCCAAGCCACGCGCCCGCAGGCGCGGCAACCATAAGGACTGCAAAAGCAACGAAGCTGTACGTTGCCAGTTTCTTCAAAACCATTAGATTCCCCCTACGATTGCCAGTACGTTGCAGATCGGTAAATAAGGGTAGAATACAGATTAGCGGAATATTGTCCGGGTAGCGAAAGATACGACAGATCAGGCCATGAGATCACATTGTCCTGTTCATCGGATTGAGAAAACGATCAGAAAAGAAGTGATAGGTGCGCAGACCTATCACGTAACATCTCATACGGTCGGTACGTTCGCCTTAAACTATTCAGTATGCGCCGGAAGTGAGACCGGCGTTGCCGAGCCCGTAGGAACTGCCAATGCCACCCAGGCCAGGGCTGCCGATACCACAGGCACCGCCATAGCCGCCCAGGCCAGCTCCACCAAAGCCACCCAAGCCGGGGCTACCAAAGCCACTAAGGCCAGCTCCACCAAAGCCGCCCAGGCCAGCTC
>JAEZKS010000269.1 GCA_023436075.1 Methanobacteriota archaeon | reverse complement strand
AGATAATGGAGCACGTCGAACTCATTCTGATACTCCATGAGCGTCGAGGTGCAGCCCGGGCAGGATGTGACTACGGTCTCCACGCCCAGCGTCCGCAGGGCGCCGAGGTTCTTCTCCAGCATCCGCTTTGCCAGGTCGAAGCGCCCGATACGGTTCAGCGGCGATCCGCAACATACCTCAGGGATTCTGGTGAACTCTATGCCGAGGTATCTCAGTGTGTAGCCGACGGCATCGGCGATATCGGGGAGACGGTAGTTCGTGAGGCATCCGGCGAAATAGGCCACATTACTATGTTTCGTCTCGACTACGAGGGGTTTCGTTGGCGCGATCGAAGCGCCGTATGTCGAAATGTTAGCCAGCGTTTCCTGGTAGCCTTTCGTCGTTAGCGGGTTGCGCATCCGCTCGATGGCTTTGGTGATGCCGACGCCCGCAGGGCAGGATGCTACGCAGCGATTGCATGTCGTACAGTTGACGACCTCGCCGGTGGTACGGCCGGTACGGTCCAGGTCGAGAGCACGCAAGGCGCTAAGCTCGGACGGGCAGACCATCTCGCAGATGCCGCACTTCACGCACTTTTCCTCGCTCATTGGTCATCACCTGCATGATAGCCGGTCACCAGGGCCTCGTACAGTCCGAACCCGATGGCAGCAGCCCCGGCTGCGCATGTCCTGCCCGGCCCGGTTCCAGCAGCCGGTCGCACGCCAACGCCCTTGAACATCAGCGGGTGATCTGCTGCAAAGGCATGGCCGAGATCGGCTTCGAGATCGCCGACTTCAATTCCAGTCAGTGGCTCATAGACGCGGTCTCCGCTGACCCTGAAGCCTGTAAACGGCCCGCCTGTGGCGATAACAATGCGGGCAGCATGGACCAGCAGGCCTCGCTTGCCTTTCGTCCCCATGTGCCCTGTCGCCCCGTTATTGAGTGAATCGATCCGGGTGGTTTCGAGCACTGTGATGTCATCATTGCGATCGACGACCTCACGCAGCGCCCGTACCAGACGAAGGCCGAGAACAGATGGAGCGGCCACGTACTCGTAAATACTGGCACCGGTAGCCCGTTCCAACCTGCGGCGGACTTCTTGGGCTCGCGATATGCCAAGCACCGGCGGCAGCAGGTAGCACTCTCTGCCGGCATCGGACAGCACGGCGCCCAGCGCTTCCAGCACACTATCGTCAGTATCGATCAGATGGGCGATCTCCTGGTACGAGCGCCCGGCGAAAGGCTTCACGTCGATGGCGACCATGTTGCCTGACGGCCGGCCGTCGAGTGAAATGATGACAGGCCTGTCCTTGTAGTCCATCGACGCCTGTACCATGCCCCGGCGAATCGAAAGCCGATCGGTCATACAGTATCCTTCCCGGTACGGGCAACTCGTCTCACGCAGCGTCTGAACCAGCCATTGCTCCGCTTCCGGGTCCCGCTCCTGTGGCAACGCCATGACGCCGCCAGACATGGCCGTTGCGCCCAGGCCAGCCGTCGCGACGATGGTCTTTCCCCGGAGCCGTAGCGCGGCTGTCAGGCCTGCCAGCCCGGAGCCAATCACTAGGTTGTCACATTCGAGACGCAATATGTCGGTGGTCATAGCTGCACTAGAGCTAAAAGCGCACGGGAGAAAGATGTACTTTTTGGGCATTCCACAGGGAACCGTTATGCCATCGGTCCTCGAAGCTTTACGGGAGAGATCATGACGTCAGCCAAGGACCCGGGCAGAGTCGCAGGCGGGAGAAAAGCGGCGCGGACGGCTAAACAGCGCTATGGGACCAGCTTCCATCGGGAGATAGGCGCAAGAGGCGGCCGGAGCACGGCGGTCCGACATGGAAGCGAGTTTTTCGAGGACATCGGACGCAAGGGCGGGAAGAGCTGACCTGCATAGTCTCGTTTTCTCGCGAGTCGGGCAATCGCCGCTTGATCCGGGATCAGCCCATCTTCACGGTCTTCATGATGGCGACAGCCTTTTTGATGTTTTCCATCGAGTTCGCGTAGGCCAGCCGCATATAGCCTTTGCCGTTCGGGCCGAACGCTGTGCCAGGCGTGGCGATCACGCCTTTTTTGATCAGTTCGGCCGTGACACGAGCCTCATCGCCCACCTTCGGGAACGCATAGAACGCTCCCTGCGGTCGCACGCACTCCAGGCCCATTTCGTGAAGCTGAGATACCAGGTAGTCCCGCCGCTTCCGGAACTCCTCCCGCATCATGACGACCGAGTCCTGGGGTCCGGAGATCGCCGCCAGGGCCGCCTTCTGCGAGACGGAGCATGCGCAGGCCTGCACGTACTGGTGAACCTTCAGCATCTGCTCGGTGTACTCTGGCCGTGCGGCGACGTAGCCGATGCGCCAGCCGGTCATGGCATAGGTCTTTGATGATGCATTGACAGTGATCACGTTGTCCGTGTATCGGGCCGGGCTGACGTGCTCGCCGTCGTAGATGAAATGCTCATATACCTCATCAGAAATGATTGTGATATTCTTGTCTTCTGCTATCTCGGCAATGGCTTTTACCTCAGCCTTCGTCTGGATGGTGCCGGTCGGGTTGGACGGCGAGTTCAGCACGATGGCCTTCGTGTTCTTCGTGATCATGCTCTTGATCACTTCGGGATCGTATTTCAGACCGCTGCCCAGCGGCACGCTGATCGGCCGTGCGTTGGCCAGCGTCGTCAGCGCGATGTAAGCCACGAAGCCTGGATCGGGGACGAGCACCTCATCGTCTTTCCCGCAGAGCGCCTGCAGCGCGAGGTGCAGTGCCTCACTGGCGCCCGATGTGACCATGATTTCGGACGGAGAATAGTCGATGCCGTTCTCTGCATTGAACTTCTTCGACAGCGCTTCCCGGAGCTCGGGGATGCCCATGTTGACCGTGTAGGCGGTGAAGCCCTCGTTGATCGCCTGGATCGCGGCGTCTTTGATGTGCTGAGGGGTATCGAAGTCAGGCTGGCCGAGGCCCAGGTTGATGGCGCCAGGGCCGGCCCCTTCGAACATCTTCCGTATGCCTGAGATGTTGATGCTCTCGACGTTCTTATTGAAGCGGACCGCCATAGTATCGTGACCTTGCTATTCTTTGACAATGTAGACATGGCAAGCCGTATAAAAATAGCTTTCGGGAAACTGAATTTCATATGCCTCGCGTCTAGCCATTGTCCGGGCTTTGCGTCGTGGGACACAAAAGCACGAAATTTCTTTTTATATCAAATCTCTAAATGCTCTAAATCACGGTTAAACCTCTAACGGCACGAAACCACTATTAAAAATCGAATGCGCGAAAGCACGGCATTTAAAGCACGAACTAAAGCCCGAAATGCACGAAGACACCAAACTACTATGGTAAAATTCATCTGTCCTCGCATCCGGCATTATCGAGATAAGTGTTGGTCTGGGCCAAATGGGTTATAACCACCATAGTTTGGTGCTTTTGTGCCTTCCGGGCTTTAGTTCGTGCTTTAAATGCCGTGTTTTCGTGACTTTGCTTTTTAATGGTGGTTTTCTTCTCTTTGCGGTTTAATCGTGCTTTTGTGTTCTTAGAGCTTTCATAAAATCTAAAAAAGTTTCGTGCTTTCGTGTTCCACGACGCAAACATCCTCACGCGGTCTCGACGGCCGCAGGGTGCCGGTGTATGTGCCCGGCCAGCATGCGCCCGAAGTCGATGCATATCTCCCGGTTCAGCTTGCGCCACGGGCCTTTGGCTGCATCGAAGGATGTCTCGTAGACTGTATCGCCCATACATGTCTGCTGCATCTCGTCCAGGTACCGTCGCACCATGAAGTTGCGCATGCCGAAGACACCGGCATAGCACACTACGAACAGTGCCATGCTGTGGCCGCGCAGGTCGGCACGGCCCAGGAACCGGAGCACGCTCGCCATAGGATGATCGCCGTAGATGGGCGACCCGGCCACGATGAGGTCGTAGTTCAGTGGCACGGACTCTGCATGCGGGGCTTCGACGATGTCCACGGCTGCGCCACGGGAAACGGCTCCGTCCCGTATCCAGCCGATGATCTCGCGCGTAGTCCCGCCTTTGGAATCATAGACGATCAGGATGCGTTTCATGCCATTGCCCTGCCCGGTTCAAAACGTAGATCAGTCATCCTGAATATTTATCAACTTTCTATGATAAAGCGCGTTTTTACGGCGCTGAAATGCAAAAATAGGCAGCAACATCAAATGGTGACGCGGTCGGGCCTGATATTGGCTCCGTTTTAAGATTCACGACCTGACAGCCAACCATTATGCAGTAGAGGCCTTTGTCGATAAGGCTGTGCGGCATAGTGGCCGGAGGTCGCGGTGCCCGGGCGCCTGCATGCGTCGCCAGATATATGATCGTGCATACGGCCCCGAAATTTTCAGGCAACGCTAAAGTCCCGCAACCGGCCCGGGAAACGTCGCAAGGCTTCACGTCCACCGATTTTACGACAAAAAGATTATAAATCATAAGGCGACATCGATTTGATGACAGCAAATAAGGTAACAACAGCACTGGTCGTGTTAGCCGTTTTAGCGGCTCTGCTGACCACAGGCTTCGCGATGTCCCGCAGCGCGCCGATGCCAGTGGCGGCGGCGCAGGGAACCGTGCAGCAGTACACCATGACGGACATCGATAACGCGCTGGCAAAAGGTCCCGTGTTCATCGAGTTCGAGACGAAGGAATGTGGCTATTGCAAGCAGCAGCGGCCCATTTCAGAGGCGCTGGCGAACGAGTGCGGCGGCAAGGTGACGTTCTTCTTCATCGATGCCAACGAGAACCGTGCGCTGGCCCGGCAATTCCAGGTCTCGGGCGTGCCGCAGATGAACGTCCTGCTGAGCAAGACTCCAACCGGGTACACGTATGTCGACAAAGACGGAAAGACGTCCGACAGCATCACGGCATCTCGGTTCCAGGGTCTCACCGACAAGGACACCCTTCGGGCGACGCTCGACGCGGCGGTGCGCTTGAGAGGATAGTAAATTGGAAACCGTCGTACTTGGAACTGCAATCCTGGCCGGCATGGGGAGCATACTCTCGCCGTGCGTGCTTCCCCTATTGCCCGGAATCATGGCGTACTCCACGGAAAAGAACAAGATCACGCCCCTGGCCATCGTGTCAGGGCTGGCCCTGTCATTTACGCTGATGGGGGTAGCGTCTGCTGCGCTAGGCGCCCTGTTCTTCGAATACAAAGATTATATTCAACTGATATCGGGCCTCGTGATCGTGATCATGGGCCTCTACCTGCTTCTCGAGATCGTCGAGAACGCAGTGCTCCGCCTCTGGCAGCATGTACCGTTTTCACGAGTCTCGCTGCCCCGTGCTGAGGATGGAGGCCTGCTGGGTGGCTTCCTGCTGGGCGCCAGCCTTGGCATTGTCTGGCTGCCATGCCTCGGCCCGATCCTCGGAGCGATCCTGCTCATCGTTGCACAGCAGGGCACCATGCTCTATGGAGCCATCCTGTTGTTCGCATACTCGATGGGGCTGGCAGTCCCCATGCTCGTCATCGCGTACTCGTCCAGCTTCATCTCCGGGAAGGTCCGATCCATGGCGAAGCACACGCTGCTGATCCGGCGGATCGCCGGGCTGGTGCTGATCGTGGTGGGCCTGTATTACATGTCCGGGGTCATGGGTGTGAGCCTATGGTAAGCCTTCCACTTAGGACGCGCCGATGGCTGGCGATTTCACTGTCAGCCTGTAATTATACTACTGCAAGAAAAAGGCTAAATAATATCCAAATAAATTAGGCCATAAGCGTTTAAGGCACGTTAATGGAAAAACAGATCCCTCCGCGCCTCGACGACATATCGCGTGCCGTCATCGTTTCGACTGAATACGAACGTGCAGCACCAGGTGATTGTATGGCGTATGAAGATTTAGTCCTGTTCGTCAGTTTCGGATGGTTCATCAGCGTGGCAGTCATATTCGTCATGTACCTCCGGATTCGGCAACTGGTGGAAGAAGTCAGGATACTCAAGAATACCGTACAGCTCTCGAATGACAGTTTGCCCGATCTGGACAAAACCTCGTCAGGCAGTTCCTGAGTGTTGTTTTTTTCAAATTTGTAACAATAAGAATATATTTAAGTAACGGTTATTTTAATCTACGGACTTTTGTCCGGGCAGGGAGATGCCAAAAAGCAAATGTGTGCGCCGAGCATCCGAATTCGGCCGGCTCACGCCCCTGGAGCAAGTTAACGGGGCACCACGGTACTGGTATACAGTCCGGTCGACACGGCTGACCTTAAACTCCGTCCCTTCGGCGGACAAGGTAAAAACCCCGTGCTCTTGCAGCCGAGCATAAACGCTGCCGGTGAGGGAGATCATCGTTATCAAAAGCAAAGTCAGTGAGCGACTCAAAAAGCCACCGTGGGGAGACACGCTAAAAGCAAACGCCAGGACCGCCAGCGTCAAAATAGGCTCAAGTAGGGAGCTACTATAAAGCAAAGTCCACTGAGCGACTCTAAACAATTCAACGTTGAACCGGAAGAACGGCCGCTACCGGAGCGGCCGTTCTCCCAGTATACTTCTAAAAAGTTCAATTGCCGGCAATGGCTGCCAGACTATCTATCCGCTCGGCGATGTAGTCGGCGTAGGTGGGCACGCCCTCCCATGCATCGTCAGACCGGTTGCGGTTTGCATACAGCTTCTTCTTGCGCTCCAGGGCCATCCTGTCCTCGATGATGCCTGACACGAAGTGCTCCCATACCTCGCGGTATTCGTTGATGCACAGGATCATGAAGTTCTCGAATGACGCTTCGTCATCGATGAAATCAACCATCTCCGGCTTGTTCTCTACGGCTTCGAAGAAGAGCGCGACGAGGGCGTTGTACTGGTCGGCCGTCCTGAACATGATGCGCTTCTGCTGGTTGATGCCGCCGATTAGCTTCTTGATGTCGATCTTCCGGGATGCCTTCAACTCAGCGCCGACCTTACGCACATTGTTCTCCATGACTGGCACGGCAACGGTG
>JAEZKS010000270.1 GCA_023436075.1 Methanobacteriota archaeon | reverse complement strand
GTGTAGAGCGTATCATCACTGCCCACGAACATATAGTCGACGTTACCGTTGAGCTCCGTTTCCCAGCCTGCGACAGCCTGAGGCGTCGAGACGATGGCAAAATACAGGAGCGCTGCGAGCATGATGGCGCCAACGACCAGGGCTGCCTCGAACGCACGTGACCTATCCACGCAATCACCAGGTAATCGATCGGCATGAGCTTAAATATAGCTTCTGTCGCAAAAAGTTGAATCACGAAGTATCATCCGTTCACGAGTAGCAGGCGGACGGCGAAAAATGCGAAGACAGGGCATGCCGATTATAACCGCCCGAGCAGCTCTTTAATCTTTTCCAGGTGCTCGGCCTTGATCGAATACGCGAACCCTTTCTCCGTGCCGCTAGTCCTCGCGACGATGCCTTTATCGACCAGCACGTTGATGTGGAAGTTTGTCGTCGTCACCGACCGGCCCAGCTGCTTTGCCAGTTCCGGGCTGGTCAGCACCGGGCTCTCGACGAGCGCTTCCAGGATTTTTTTCAGCGACTTCCGCCTGATCACGGCCAGGTACTCCCGATCAGCCGGATTATGCGTGTCGTAGTGTTTGAAGTATCGGCGGAATTTCTCGCCCTCCTTATGGGTCGCCACCTTGTGGTTTGCCGTAAGGACGAACAAATGATACCTGATCGTGCCTATGTTCATCCGCAGGTTTTTCGATATGTCGGCTGCGGTGACGCCGGGGTTATTAGCGATATACCGCAGCACTTCGTTGCGATTCTCGTTCTTTTCGAGCCTGCTCTTCGCTCTGGCGATCGTCCCGAACACCAGGAACCGGATGAGCAGGCAGGCTGCGGTCACGAGTGCGATGCCCGCCACGATGCCCGCCGGAGCAGCGAGGATTTTTCCGTCGCTCGTGCTGTAGTATATGGTGTTTTTGTCTGCCGCGGTCGCCATGACCAGGCCGTTGACAGGCTTTTTCCAGAGCAGGCGGCCGTCGCTGTCCAGTGCATATATGGCGTTGACGTACATGCACTCAGAGCGGTTGAAGACTATAGGGTCCTCATAAACGGCGACGTAATAGCTCATGTACGTGACGTTTGGCGAGGGGATGATGCTGATCTTGTAGTCCAGGCTGGTTGACAAGGGGATGTTGTCGGCCTGGGCGCCGGCATAAACGTCCGGCATCTCATTCAATCTCTCTGCATCTGTGATCTTGGATAGGTCGAGAATGGCCTGGTTGATGTTGCTGCCGTTCAGAATCATATGCTGCAGGTCGTCGCTGGGCACGTCGAATGTCCACAGTCGCTCTCCTGTACTGATGTCGCTGGCTATCAGCACGTCAAGCTTGAATAGCTCTGTGAGCTTCGCGAACTCTGGTGCTTGCGATACGTCATCAGCGTTGCAGTTCATCGTGTATACTGTGCCGTCGTCACGTATCGCGGCAACTGGCGTGTCGCAGGAATACGACCACCTGTTATCCGATATGTTGCCGTCTGGCGCTATGCTGATGATCTGCACGTTCCGGGACCGGTCATTCGTCGCGGCCATGAGCACATTGCCTGCCTTGTCTGCCGGCAATAGTTCGAACGGGGCGACGCTGTCATAACCGGCGACGTGTCTCACCCAGCAGATCGTGCCGTTGGTCCACATAGTCACCGTGCCATTGCTGACTGGTACGTACAGCCTATCGTTGAGATACATAGGGAGGCTGCGACGCTGATCATAGCGGTAACTTTCCACGGTGATCTTTTCCCCTACGTCTCGCGCCCAAAGCATGGTCCCGTCACGGCTGTGCGCCTCAACGGTATCTGTTTTTGTCATATCAGATAGGCCGTCTGCGGTACCATTCTCTTCAATCCCGCCCGCCTCTGTCGAACCATTGGCGACTGCGTCAGATCTCACGGCACGGATGACATACATGTTTCCGGCCTCATCGATCGCCCCTGGTGCGGATACGCTGTCTATGCTGGCCAGCAGTTTGCCGTTATTGTCCAGCACTTCCTCCGCATAATCATGGAATACATAAGCTCCGTCATCGTATGCCTGTATGGATAGACTGCCAGAGTTGTCGTAATCTGTCCCTGGCATCGTCTGTGTAGAAAGATCGTACTCCCAGGCGAGATTGCCATCTGGCGAGATCGCTATGATCTTCGATGAGAGCCGCCGGTCGGAGCCAGGCTCACTGGTACCGGCCTCTAATATCTTTTTCATGGACTCGGTGCTGTACAGACAGAGGCAGATCGTCCCGTTGCTTTCGCTGACGATCGGGCGATCACCGAAGGCCGACAAATAGTCGCTATCGTCCGTCCTGTCGTCTTTAAGGGTCATCAGTTTCCACCCGTCCGGCAGATGGAAATTCCATTCGGTGGCACCGTTGTTTTTTATTGCCGTGACTCTGTCATCGTGGAACGCGTAGAGCGTATCATCGCTGCCTGTCAGCAAATAATACGCATGGCTGTTTCCCTGTACTTCCCAGCCCTGCTCAGCCGGGGACTTCGAGATAATCATGAAACTGAATAGGCCGCTGACACAGATCAACAGAATTATGAGTATGACAGTAAACGCTTGTGGCCGTTTCACCCGATCACCAAGAGTCCGATGCTGCAGAGGTTAAATATAATTTCTGTCGCAAAAGTTGCAGTTCGACCTGTCCGCACCAGGTGTTTGTCGAACTGCTGCAAGACCGCCGTCGAATCGACTGATAAATCGACTGATATTTAGCGATCTCCTCATGCTTTATAGTCTATAGTTTTTCCGGATTATATATAGGATAAATATTTGGAGGGCATCTTTCAACCGTTTATCGTACGCAACTGCGGCTCATCGAACGGAGATATTGTCATGATATACCTGGATGATTTTCCTCCTGAAGCAGCTCCCATAGACGAATCGAGCATTAAAAGCTGCGACGGCAACGAATCGCCTGTTGGCCGGGAGCATGGGTGCTGGGATGAGTTGATGAGAGACGGGGAATTCTTCGAGGACGATGACCTCTGGCTGGCAGATGACATGAAAAACTGCTGATACGCCGTGGGATTTTTTCCCATCGTACCTTATTCTCACTAAACGCGACTGCCACTCAGAATGACCCTTTGATCCGCGCTAACTTATAAATACGCTCTTCACAGTTAATGGTCTGTATGAAACTTCAGCATCTCATCGCTTCCGTGATCGCGTTCATCGTCGTCCTGCTGGTCAGCATCTATGCGCTTCACCTGATCTTCGTAGAACTCTTTCCCTCGGCGAATATGTGGATCACTTATGGCATTCCCGAGCTTCTGGGGCTGATCCTGGCCTTTGTTGCCGCATATTACGCCGGAAAGATGTCGGCGAAGATGCAGGCACCCGGCAAGTAACGATCGTCCCTTCGCCGGGCCGCTGTAGCTCCATTTCGGCGGCTTGCGATCGTTTCACAGTCGCAGCGATATACTGGTATTAGCGCATTTTTCCGCACGCCATACGCCCGAGTTTTCGCATATCTATTTTAGAGCGGGGTCTGATATCGAACGGGGGATTAATTGTGCAGAGAACGACCAAACTAGTGCTGGCTCTGTTGCTGGCAGTGGCGCTTGCCACTTTGCTCGTGCCTGCCGCGCTCACGCAGGGGCACGGCCACAACGGCAGGAGCCGGAGCGGATGGGCGCCGGACGAGATGTATCATGTGATGAAGGTCACGGGCTCGTCGAAGGGCGCCGTGAATTTCGACATCCTGGCGACTGCGGTCAAGGGCAAGGATGGAAAAGTGGCGGTCATGCCGATGGATACGCCGCGAAGCGGCACGTACTATTTCGCGAACGACACTGCGGTCATTCCATTCGTCAGCAAGACGGGCAAAAAGCATTCGAGGCCTGTGACGGGTGACTACGGCAACGCGACCATCAACGTATCCGGGGCATCAGCCGTCGTAGCCATGAAGAACCTGACGATGATCGGCAAGGGCGGGAGAAACTTCGAGATAGAGTTCGGAGACCTTGGCATCTATCTGCCGGACGGTACCGTGAAGGCATACAAGCTGTCCGCTCCGGGAAAGGTCATGAAA
>JAEZKS010000262.1 GCA_023436075.1 Methanobacteriota archaeon | reverse complement strand
CCCGGCGGGCGTCGTAGTCAGCGACGGCGCGACGATCTACCATGCAGGGGACACAGCGATGTTCGGCGACATGTCGCTCATCCGTGAATTATACAAGCCGAAGGTGGCCATGCTGCCCATCGGCGGGCGATTCACTATGGACATAGACCAGGCGGTGCTCGCGGTGAAGATGATACAGCCACAGTTGGTGCTGCCCATGCACTACAACACGTTCGATGTGATCAGGGCGGACGTGGGCAAATTCCAGCGCATGGTCGAAGACCAGACTGACTCGGAAGTCGTGATCCTTGAGCCGGGAGACTCCATCGACGTGTGAAACAAGTGATTCGGGAAGCGTTGGTTGTTTCCAGCTAGGTTAGAGGTCGCTATAGTCCCGGGATCTCATCAAGTTAGCCAGATAAAGTTCAGATCGATCAGAAGCGTCTCGTCCTCATTGACAGTGACAGTCTCTGTTTTATTATAGTTTCGATAATGGATTTCGAAGAGATAGTACCGGATTTGATCATAATAGTCTTTACCGCTCAGACGGTATTCGATACCTGGCTCTACGTCGAGCGAATACTGTCCACTGTAATTGCTGACTGCGGTAAACGAAGGGCTACTATCGATCGGAGTTGCATTGACACGTATCCAGCCGGGGCTGGTTTTGCCTGCAATCGTCGAATTGTGCCCTGCAGTCAGGACGATATCGTATTGATCGGCCACATCTTTACCATGGCTATAAGATAAGCTACGCAGATAAACCGGGAATATGGTATGCTTGAGCCCGTTCGAGTAGGCTGTGACATTATACATCGTATATGGCAGGATATTCAAGGTATATGCGCCATCGCTGTCGGTTATGGCCAGCAGGCGGTCGGAGCCATTGTAGGAGACTGCGACGACGGATACGCCGGCAGCCGGTTTGCCGCTCATGTAAACGTGGCCGGATGCAGGGAGCGTATCCTGGGACGCGAGATTCGGCCTTAGAGTAGGCTCAGTCTGGACGGGCGTTGACGTAGTATTGTTGATTTCGGAGGTCTCGCTGGCACATCCGCTGAATAGAATCATGATGAGCAATACCGCTACGGTTATGGCAGGAAGTATCATCCATTTGCCCATTTCAGATAACCACGTTATCGTAATTTATGCATGCGATTATATATATAGGTTCTATCGTAATCGCATAATCAACCATCAAAGGGCACCCAGTCATCCGGAGTCTTATAGAAGTTCAGCACCACGTGGCTCTTGCTATCCTTGAGCGCCGGCCCGAGCTGCTGACGCAAGCCGCTGATGTATGACTCGTACTCCCGGACATTCCCGAATGCGAGCAAGAGAATGACATCCCACTCGCCGGTAATCGATGCGTCCATGAGCACGTGGGGGTCAGTCTTCAGGGCGCCGATGAATGCTTCACTGGCAGCCTGGTCAGCCGTGTCCAGCTTCAGGAATAGCAGGAAGAACGAGCGGAGGCCGATCTTTTCATAGTCGATGGCAGCACGGCTTTTCCGGATGACACCTTCGTTTTCCAGCCGCTTGATCCGCGACGATACAGTCTGCCGGGTAATGCCGCAGTCGGCGGCCATCTCCTCATGCGATTTCCCGGCGTCTTGTGCCAGCATCGCAAGGATTTTTCGATCAATGTCATCTATGCCATCGGATCTCATGGGATTGACGCAGGGTTAACTCTGATGCCTCTTGGGCATCTCAGGCGAGCCCCTGTACATTGCCTCCTGTATACATATTGCCGCTTTTATCCTATAAAGATTTTCCACAATGTTAAAAATTGTAAAAAATACTTTGCATTTAGAAAAGTCTAAATAGTATTTTAAGATATCATGTTAAATAAGTATTAATTTCATTTGACATTGTGGTGATTTTTGAAATGAAAGCAGTAGAAGTGAGCGTTATGAAGGAAGATTACGTGGTCAAGGACATAAGCCTGGCAAAGCAGGGAGCGGAGCGCATCGAATGGGCGAGGCGGCACATGCCGGTCCTCGGGCTGATCAAGGAAGAGTTCGCGAAGAAGAAGCCACTGAAGGGCGTCAACGTGATCGCATGCCTGCACGTCACGGTGGAGACGGCTAACCTGATCGACACGCTGCTCGCCGGCGGCGCCAACGTGGCGCTCACCGCGTCCAACCCGCTGTCCACGCAGGACGACGTGGCCGCCGCGCTCGCGAAGAAGGGCGTCAAGGTCTACGCGGTAAGGGGCGAAGGCCCGAAGGAGTATTACGAGAACATCGAGAGGGCGCTCAAGATCAAGCCGAACGTCACGCTGGATGACGGCGCGGACGTGATCGCGACGGTCCACTCGAAGCACAAGGAGTACCTGAAGAACATCTGGGGCGGCTGTGAAGAGACCACCACTGGCGTCATCAGGCTTAGGGCCATGGCGAAGGACAAGGCACTGAAGTACCCAGTGATCGCCGTCAACGACGCCGAGACCAAGATGATGTTCGACAACCGCTACGGCACGGGCCAGAGCACGCTGCACGGTATCATCAACGCGACCAACGTGCTGCTCGCTGGCAAGAACCTGGTCGTCGTCGGCTACGGCTGGTGCGGCCGTGGCGTCGCGGCACGGGCGCAGGGCATGGGCTCGAACGTGGTCGTCGTCGAGATCAACCCGCGCAAGGCACTGGAGGCGGCGATGGACGGCTACCGCGTCATGGACATGAACGAGGCGGCGGCGATCGGCGACATCTTCGTCACGGTCACCGGCGACATCGGAGTCATCCGTAAGGAGCACTTCCAGAAGATGAAGGACCAGGCCATCGTCTGCAACTCGGGTCACTTCAACGTCGAGCTGGACCTCGAAGGCCTGAAGAAGATCTCGAAGAGCGTGAGCACGATCAAGAACGACGTCGAGGAGTACGTCCTCAAGAACGGCAACAGGGTCTACGTGCTCGCGGAAGGCCGGCTGGTCAACCTCGCCTGTGCCTTCGGTCACCCGCCCGAGGTCATGGACATGAGCTTCGCGAACCAGGCGCTGGCGGTGAAGTACATCGTCGAGAACCACAAGAAGCTCAAGAACGACGTGTACAAGGTGCCTGAAGAGATGGATCAGCGCGTCGCCAGCATGAAGCTGGAGGCCATGGGCATCAGGACGGAAAAGCTCACGAAGGAGCAGGAAAAGTACCTCAGCTCCTGGAGCATGGGCACATAAGCCGTAAGGAGGCAGCGCTGGACATGGTCGACGTCATCATGGTAGGCACCGTGGCGCTGGACAGCGTCCGGACGCCGTTCGGCGAAGTGAAAGAGACGCTGGGCGGTTCGGCGGTGTACGCGGCAGTCGCCGCTAACACCTTCGCGAAGGTAGGACTGGTGGGTGTGATCGGGAAAGACTTCCCGAAGAAGCACCTTGACTTCCTGGCGAAAAAAGGCATCGACCTAGCCGGCCTGGAAACCTTGAAGGGTGATACGTTCCGGTGGGAAGGCTACTACGAGTACGATATGAACCAGGCCCACACAGTGGACACCAGGCTCAACGTCCTTTCGCTTTTTAACCCCGATCTGCCCGAAGCTTATCGTAAGGCGAACTACGTCTTCCTCGCGAACACCGACCCGGAGATCCAGATGAACGTGTTCAAGCAGATACGCAAGCCGAAGCTCGTCATGCTTGACACGATGAACTTCTGGATAGATAACAAGAAGGATGCTCTCGAAAAGATCATCGGCAAAGTCGATGTCATGCTCACCAACGACGCTGAAGCAAGGCAGTTTTTCGGCACGCCCAACCTGGTAAAGGCCCGCAAGGCGTTCCTGGACATGGGCCCTAAGGCCGTGATCATCAAGAAAGGCGAGCACGGCGCTCTCCTGTTCACGGACGGCCAGTGCTTCTCGGCGCCGGCTTACCCCCTGGAGAACCTGGTGGACCCCACGGGCGCCGGGGACTCGTTCGCAGGAGGCTTCATCGGCTGGCTGGCAAAGACCGACGATATCTCGCCACGCAACATGCGCAAGGCAGTGATTTTCGGCAGCGCCATCGCGTCTTACAACGCGGAGGACTTCAGCCTGAACAAGCTGAAGACCATCACTCACGACGATATTTTCAACCGGTACATGAGGTTCCAGGACATCGCTTCTTTTTAAATTTTTTATACTACTGGATGCCGATGGACGTGCGTTCCCTGAGAGAGCCCAATCGTCGAGGGAACAACGGGAGGCCGGAGTTTTTTCGCGTGCGTGCGTGACCAGACTGGAGTTTGCCATTTTGTCATGGCGTTTCCAGGCTATGCGTCGTACGATCTTCTCGCCAGGCCGCCAAGGACGTCAAGAACGCCAAGGCTATTACAGCTCGCCAAGCGCGCCAAGGAACCAAGGACGCCAAGGATGATTAAAATAAAACAGCTTTGCACAAGCCTTTTCTTAAAAAGTCTTGGCGCGCTTGGCCTCTTGGCGCGCTTGGCGAGCTGTAAACGTCCCTGGCGAGCTTGGTGAAAGTTTTCGTTGTGCGAGAGCCCTAAATAATGCCAGTCGTGCCAACCCTGCCCGGAAAATCTGTCGCTCAGCTCTGCCCTTGCCTATAAACCCGCGCACGAGGCCGCCCCCGCCCGGAAGACATGTAAAAACTATTTTTCAAGCAGCGAGTTGATTGTCTCGGTTATCTCTTTGATCGGCGTCGGCTTCTTCAGGAACACTGCAGCGCCGGCATCGAACGAGTCCTGTTTCACAGCCTCGTCGCCGCTGATGAATATGACCTTCGTGTCAGGCTCGATGGCCAAGATCGCCCTCATCACATCGATGCCGCTCATCGAGGGCAGCCGGTTGTCGACGAGGACCACGTCAGGCCGGGGGGACGCGTTTCGGAACTTTTCGATGGCCTCGTGACCATCGTAGGCAGAGAAAGCTATCGGAATCTGCCGCCTTTTTAAAAGCAGCTCGTAGGTCCGCACCAGCATTGGCTCGTCATCGACTACTGCAACACTTCCTTTATTCATGTCCATTCTCTGCTACGGGCAGATGCACGATAAACTTGCTGCCCTCTCTGAAATTCCCGGGCAGTCTGTCCTCGACCCATACCCGTCCTCCGAAATTTTCGATGAGATTCCAGACGATGTATAGTCCCAGGCCAGTCCCCTTCGCCTTAGTCTGACCCCGCTTGAACCGGTGGAAAACCTCGCTTTTCTTATCGTCAGGGATGCCCGGACCGTCGTCCTCAATCGTGACCCGGTAGAAGGCAGCATTGCCCTCGAACACCTTGCTTACCCCGATGTTGACCGTAGGATGACCGCCAGAATGCTTGATTGCATTCCCTACGATGTTGGCGAACGCTTCCTTCAGCAGAGGGTTTGCCTTCACGTAGCATCCTCTGGTCAGCCGGTGATTGATGGCAGCACAGAGGCCCGGGGCGGAATAATCCTCCACGATTTCTGCCAGCATCTCGCCGATGTCAATGGACTCCAGCCGGTACTCGCCGGCACGCAGCTTTTGCAGGTTGCGCACATTATCAATCAGTCGGGCGCTCTTCTGCAGTGTCTCGATGGGCGTGACGATCATCTCCAGATCATTGCCGTCGAGTTTGCCCTCGGTTTCCACGATCTCCTGCGCCAGCTCGAGCTGGGAGAGGGCGATCTGATGCATGTTCGAGATGTCGTGGCCCATGAGATCGAGATACAATTCAGACTGAGCCTTTGCTTCCTTCAGCCTTTCCTCGGCCAGTTTCATATCCGTGATGTCCCTGGCGATGGTCGAGGCGCCGACAACCTTTCCAGTACCGTCGAAGATGGGTGAAACCGTGATCAGAGCATCTATGGTACGGCCGTCCTTCGTCACTCGTTGTGTCACCTGGCGTACGACGCGCAGCCCCATACTGATCTTATCCAGGATTTCCGAGAGTTCCCGGGATAATTCGGGCAGCATAATGATGCCGATCGAGTGACCGATTGCTTCTGCGGCGGTATAGCCGTACATCTTCTCTGCCCCGGCATTCCAGCTCGTAATGACGCCATCGAGAGTTTTTCCGATGATGGCGTCGTCGCTGGAAGTGACGATCGCAGCCAGCTTCGCAAGCTCGGCCTTTCGCTCCTGCAGAGCCCGCGTCACGTTCTCCAGCTCCTCGTTATTCGTACGCAGCTCCTCGTTCTGGACCTCGATCTCCTCCCGCTGAACCTCGATCTCCTCCACTTTTTCCTGCAGAGCCTTCTCAGATTCCTTCTGCCTGATCAGCGACTGTGCAAGCTGGACGTTGCTGTAGCTCAGTTGCGAGACCATGGCAGCGAAGCGGGTGTAAAAAGCCATGACCCTGTCGATCTTCGCCCGGTCATGCCTGGGCACACGAGATAGCGCCGCCATGTAGTCATTTCTGTCGAAGCCGTACTTCTCCGCCTGTCGCTCGAAGTAACCTATATCTGGCACTTCGTCCTCGAAGAAAAACTGCCCGATAAACAGGTTAGCTATGTGCCTGCCGTTGACGATGATGGGAGTCGCAGCATCCCATAATCCGTTCTTGCACTTGTATACGACGTATTTGCCTTCCTCCACTGAGCAGCCTGAGAGGTGCCTGTCGCTCTCGACGCAGTTTTTGCATGCCTCCGGATGGGCCCGGTGGAACTTCGTGCAGATGTCCTGCCACCCTGCGCCGACCAGCACGGTGCCGTTAAGGTCGATGATCGCGTTCGCCACCCCGGTCAGCGCATGGAACGAGTTCGCCATTTCATTCAGGGACGATAAATCGACGATCTCGGAGATCGTCTTTTCGTCGAAGCTGTCTGGCGACAGTATGGCGTTCAGCCGGGAGGCAAGCTGCTGCTCCCGCTCCCTCAGCGCGTCTTCCAGCCGCTTGCGCTCGGTGATGTCATGGATCATGCCCGCCGACCGGATGATCCGGCCGGACTCGTCCCGGAAATGCTCGCACTTTTCGTGGACGATGCGTACCTCGCCTGAACGACGTCGGACGATCCGGTGCTCGATCTCGTAGCTGTCCTTCCCGTCACGTATCGATCCGGAGTAGACGGCATCGACGGCCGCCCGGTCGTCCGGGTGTACCGCTTCGAGGAAAGCCTCGTAGGTCGCTCTGAACTCCTGCGGCTCCAGGCCGAAGATGCGATAGACTTCATCAGACCAGGAGAGCCGGTTCGTCACCAGGTCAAGCTCCCAGCTCCCCAGGTGGGCGATGCTCTGTGATCTCGCCAGCCGCTGCCCATTCTCGCGCAGCGCCTCCTCAGCCAGCTTACGTCCGGTGATATCCTGGGTGACGCCATATACCCGGGTGACCTGGCCTGACCGGTCCCTGACGACCTTATCGGCAACGGTTGTCAGGTACCGCATTGCACCGTCCGGCCGCCTGATGCAATAGTCGACGCTACGCCTCGACCCGTCTCGTCGTACGGCATCCGCGAACGCATCCACTTCGGTCCGGTATTCGGGCTGCGCGCAGTTCCTGATCCATTCGATCGTCAGATCGACCTCTCCTGGCTCATAGCCGTAAAGCCGGTAAGTCTCTTCTGATCCTTTAACCTCGCCCGTCTGTATGTTCCAGGCCCAGTTGCCCACCCGGGCCATCTCCTGCGACTTGGCCAGGATGTACTGGCTCTTCCTCAGCGCGTTCTCCGCCTGCCTGGCCTCGGTGATGTCACGGTCGATGGTCGAGACGCCGACCACGCTGCTGTCCCGGCCGACGATCGGGGATATGGTGGCAAGCACGTCGATCAGGCGGCCATCTTTCGAAACGCGCTGCGTAGTGTAATGATCGATACGATGTCCGGCCCTGACCCCCCGCAGGTTGCCCCGGATCTCTCCTATCAGCTTCGGAGGCACGATGAAATCGATAGGATGACCAATGGCTTCAGCTGCGGTATAGCCATACATCTTCTCTGCTCCCGCATTCCAGCTCGTAATGACACCATCGAGCGTTCTTCCGATGATCGCGTCGTTGCTGGACGTAACGATCGCGGCGAGCTTCGCAAGCTCGGCCTCCCGCTCCTGCAAGGCCAGGGTCAATTTCTCCAGCTCGTCGTTGTTGACGCGCAACTCCTCATTCTGTGCTTCGATCTCCTCGGCCTGAACTTCGATCTCCTCGGCCCGGCTCTGCAGGTCAGCCATGTGCTCCGCGGCGCGAGCTTCCAGCGCTTTCATCTCCGAGCGGACTGTTTCTTCCTTCCGCTTGCGATCGGAGACGTCGGTGAGAAGATAATAGTAGTGCAGGATGTTACCCTGCGAATCCGAAGCCACGCGCGCCAGCAACTCGACGGGAACGACACTGCCGTCTTTCCGCCGACACGGTTTTTCGTACCGCTGTGGCTCCAGTGCGCCATCGAGTAACTCCGGCACTTTCGCCTCAGTTTCCTCCGGCGCTTTTGCCTCGCTTTCGCACGTGCGCGACCCTTGCGTCGATAACGATCGACACTCCTGGTCATCGATAACAGTCGTCCATTTGACAGAGAAGAGGTCTTCGCGGGCGTAGCCAGTGAGCCGGCAGAATGACCCGTTAAAAATCGTTATTTCGCCTTCAATCCCAACCGCGCAGAACGGCTGAGACGCCGACTCCATAGTATCGCTGAGAAACTGAAGCCGTTCCTTCCACGCAGCATTTTCGCTTGTCAGGTCCCCCTTCCTTTTTCCAAGCTTCGTTGCCATGCAATCCCCGTAGTATCAAACGCACAGATGGTTAGCACTTAATGTTTAAATAGAATTTGACCGTAAAACGACGAACGTCATTAAATTATAAATGTTCTTATATGAACTTTTGCTATGGGACCAGGGGATAACGTTTGCGAGCGATCCTTGCCTGACCCGGCAGGCTTGCGGAAGTTCCGGGACATAGTTTCATTTTATTGGCGGACAATATGAGAATGAGGACTATCCATGGACGACCGCAGGGAGCAGGTCAGAGCGTACCTGAGTGACGTGTACGGCAAACCGGTCGAGGTCGTGCGCATAGCCGGGCTGGGTGCCGAGCCGGGGGAGTCGGAACTGAAGGGCTTCGGCTACGGCAAGCCTTACGTGATCGATTTCATTCTCGATGGACAGGCACACTCAGTAGTCCTCTCGTCCATGCGTGTCCAGAAAGGGTTCGGCCATGATACCTTCGCAGATCGTGCCGCGCAAATGCTCTGGTCGAATGCAGCGTTCAACGTACTGCCCCGGCACGTCCGTTCCATCGACGTGGGATACTTCACGGAATACGGCGGCCTGAAAAGCGCCGGCGATGCGGACGAATTCTTCATAGTCATGGACCGGATCAGCGGCATCGAGTACTACCGGGACCTGGACCGGATCGCCGAATCGGGGTTCTTCACGGATCTGGATCGGGATAGGGCGGTAGCCCTGTCAGATTATCTCGTCTACATTCACGCCCAAAATCATGACGACCGGGTGCTCTGGGACCGCCGGATCAGGGAGCTCATCGGCTCTGGCGAGTGCATCATGGGCCTGGCCGACAGCTATCCTGACGGGTTCGAGCCTTATTCGAAAAAGTCTTTCGAGCGAATGGAAAAGGCATGCGTCGGGTGGCGCTGGAAGCTGAAGCCGAAGTACGGGCGCCTCTGCGTGGTCCATGGC
>JAEZKS010000261.1 GCA_023436075.1 Methanobacteriota archaeon | reverse complement strand
GCCCTTCGTGCATTTAGTGCTTTTAGCGGAAACATAAAACGTTTCGTGCTTTCGTGTTGAAACTACCAGCACCTCAACAACAACCGCCCGGAAACAAGACATATACCAAAAGAGCACGGGAAATCTGATTATCACAAATATACATGGTGCCAGGTGCTTTCAGATGGAGCGTGTCAAGGTCAAATCAATTTTGAACAAGCACAAATGCCGTGACAGCTGGTTTCTCGAGGAATATTCGGCCACTCCTTACCGTGGATGCCAGTTCAACTGTATCTATTGCTACATTCATGGCAGCAAGTACGGCAATCATGCCTCCGGCAGCCTCGCAGTCAAGGCCAATGCCGCGGAGATTTTCAGCAGGCAGCTGAAGCTCCGTGCCAGGAACAAAGAGTATGGCATTATCTTCCTGGGCTCGTCCTCCGACCCGTACATGCCCCTGGAAGAAGAACTCGGGCTGACCAGGCGGCTGCTGGAGATCGCTCTTGCCTATCGGTTCCCGGTGGAGGTCTGCACCAAGTCGACGCTTGTCACAAGAGACATCGATCTCCTTCAAGAGATCGATCGGGTTGCGACATTGCCAGCCGATCTTGCTGGACGTCTCGGGCACGGAGCCATCGTCTCCTTCTCGCTCTCGACCGTCGATGAGACCCAGGCTCGCATCTTCGAGCCGGGTGCACCCTCTCCTTTGCGTCGTTTGGAGGCAATGAAGAAATGCAAGGACTCCGGCCTGATGGTCGGCGTCAACCTCATTCCGGTACTGCCATTCCTGTCCGATGACGAAGCGAGCATCGACCGGATGATCGGACTGGCGAAAGAACACGGCGCCGACTATGTGCTCCTTGGGGGACTGACACTGTTCGGGGACAGCCCGGGAAACAGCAAAGCCGATTATTACGAGGCTCTTGAAAGGCACTTCCCGCATCTCCTGTCCGACTACCGTAAGCTCTTCGGGCATGGCTTCCATCCACCCATTGAATACCAGGGGGAGCTTAACCGCAGAGCAAGAGATGCTTGCCGCCGCCATATGATCAGGTACGGCATAATGCGGTCAGACCATTAAGGCATTTTTCTTAAAACTGCACCGATGTCATAATAATTCATAATTTAATATATAGATAATATTTATAAATACAAGCAGGAAATGGTATTCTGGGTAAAGAGGTTAGTTGGGTATGAGGGTAGTTATTGCTTTTGCAGTCGTACTCACAGCGGTGTTACTGCTGGTTCTGCCTCCTGCGGGGGCGCTGTTTGACGTCGGGTTCATGGGCGGGCCGGTGAACATCGGCATACCGTACGCGTACAACGTGGGGCTGGGTGGTGGGCCGGGTTTCTCGTTAATAACCCCGTTCTCCCAGGGCAGCTATATCATGAACGAGATGAGGACGAGCACGCTGGCAAACACCTACACGGGCAATCTCGCGATAGCGTTCCCGCAGGAGAACGTCCTTGACTGCGCCGTCCCGATCATATCGCCCACAATCGCACAGACTACCGATCAGAGCATCGTCGCGACACAGTCGTACTTCTGGAACGACTTCGTGACGGGGGCTTGAAAAAGAACGTTTTTCTTTTCAATTTTTCAGTATTCATACCCGATACATTTGATTCCCACGTCGACGACCTGTCCGCCCGACATCGGAAAGCCTATCAGCTTCCCGTATAGCGCAGCAGCCTCGACGGGCTGCTCCGCCAGAATGTGATCAAATGGCGTGTTGATGGTGATGGAATACGGCGTGTTCCTGGGCAGGACAGAGGCAGCGAGGACGTAGTCGGGATACAGAGATTCCGTTAATGGTCCGGGCGCCGTTTCCTCGGGAACGGCGGTCTGTGTGTCCACGTTTTGTGACACGAGCGTACCGTTGCCGGGCGAGTTGCTTGCCGGAGCAGGGATCGTAGTGATCGCAGTACGATCTTCAGGTTCGGCTACCCCGCTTACTGCCGTCTCGTTTCCAGCCGTAGCGTTTCCCGCCGTCTTATTTCCCACTGCCGCATTTCCAGACGTAACGTTTCCGGCTATGGCAGTTTCGTTGGTTGCGTTGCCAGATGACTCGTTGCTCGCGTTTGTCCTCGTGCCGTCTTCCGCCACCTCATTGATCATGTCAGGCATCATCATGCTGACGCTGCCATTGCCGATGCCAAGGTTCCCGATGCCGCCGACACCTTTCCACGCACATATTCCCTCGCTGCACGTACCGTCTACATTGTAGTTGCCAGGCTCGAGGACACGAGCGCTGCGGTTGGACCATGTATCGAAATCTGCACGGCCGCTGGCCGTACCTGCAAAGACGCTCACGGCTGCGACCATGATGATACAGGCAAGTAATAACAGGATAAAAGTATGTCTGATGCTCTTCATATACCCCCCTCTCGCTAGACAAATCTCCTTCCGGACGCTTATGCCTGCAGGCCGTTATTAACGCAGAAAAAACGCCTGGGGGCCAAATTCGACAGCCAGGCATAACTCGAATATTCTTAAAAATTAGGATAATTTATGAACAAGAAAAAGAGAGGAACGATATGATTGGGCTCCACCCGTGGAAAAGATAAGCCATTCTATACATGTGCTAAATACTTTTGTTAAAATTTTGCCTTTGTATAGCAAAATATATCACGAAACGGGTGTTACCTATTTGCGTTATTTGGTCGCATCATGATAACGCTTTCAGGAATTGTGCTCAAGAAGATCGGCGTCGTACGCTCCGACGTGAAGGAAAGGAAGGACATGCCATTACAGGGCGTGGACGCGACGATAGAGGTCTTTCCCGAATACGAGGATGCGCTGGACGGACTGGACGGACACTCGCACGTCTTCGTGCTTTGCTGGCTTCATAAGGCGGAGCGCGATCTGCTCAAGGTCACGCCCCGGAAGCACTCCACCGAGCATCCGGAGCGAGGAGTGTTCTCCGTGCGATCTCCGGTGAGGCCCAACCCGGTATCTCTCACTCCTTGTGAACTCATCAGCCGGGACGGCCGTTTCCTGCGCGTGGCAAACCTGGACATCATCGACGGCACGCCGGTCATCGATATCAAGCCCTACGAGCCCGGATGGGACTGCATTTTCGCGGCGAAAGACGGCGACCGGACGGAGATGATGCAGCGAATGCTGCCGGCCGAAGTCCGGGAAGACCTGCTGCGAGAGGCGCTGAACTACCATGGCGAGCGCTGTACCGGCCTCGCGCTGGCAGTACGGATGGCTATGTTCGCGAACCAGCGGCTTGGCTGTGACCTGCGGCGCGACGACGTCTGCATCCTGATCGGGAAGAACCACTGCATATCGGACTCGCTGATCGGCATCACCGGGGCGCGGCTGGGCAACGATCGACTCTATTACAACCTCAGCCCCAAGATTACCAAGTCAAAAGACTCCTACTCGATCTACAATGCCGAGAAGACGATCGTGTTCCGCCGGAAGCGGTTCATGAAAGATTTCACCACCATTCTCGACAGCAACATCAACGATTTGTTCGACATAGAAGTCATATAAAGAATGATCATTCATGAGGCATGACATGAAAGCGGCGATCTTTTACTTTTCGGAATCGGGCAACACAGAGAAGGTTGCCATCGCGATCTACGAACGGCTGGAGAAGGCCGGCTTCGAGGTCGAGCCGGTCAGGTTCCAGGACCTGGAAGACCTGCCCACGGCGACAGACGGCGTCGACCTCTTTGCCGTCGGATTCCCCACGTTCTTCGGATATCCGCCGAAGTTCATGACAGAAGCGCTGGAGAGCCTCCGGCGTGTCCGCGACACGGACGCTTTCGTCTTCACCACGTACGGCGGCACGACTGCCGGTGACAGTCTTTACGATGCGGCATCCATACTCGCGAAGAAAGGCTACCGTATCCTGGGAGGCCTGAAGATAGAGGGCAGCGACGATTATCCCCAGGGCAGGGAACTGGGCATTAATAAGGGGCGGCCGGATGAGAAAGACATGGAGTCAGTCCGCGAATTCGTCGACCTCATCCTCGAGACTCGCAAGGAAGGCAGCCACATCCCACCGGAAAAGCTTACCAGCACCACGCCATTCTTCGTGAAAAACAGGAATAAGACACGGCGCAAGATCATCGATGAGATGCGCAAGCCCGTGGAAGGCAAGATCGTGTTCGACCCGAAGCAGTGTATTTTATGCGTGACCTGCATACAGTCATGTCCCACGAAGAGCATCGCGAAAGGCAAGCGGACGCCGGAGTTCAGCTGGAAGTGCATCGACGGGGTGCGCTGCTACCAGTGTGTGCGCGTCTGTCCCGGCAAGGCATTCTCCGTAGAGTACCCGCTGCCAGTCGATGAATACCAGAAATACACGGCAATGGCGGCGGACAGCCCCGAAGAGAAAAGCCGCCGCTATATTGTCGCCGAAACGCAGGAGTCGTGATACTATGACAAGATTCGAAGAGCTGGAGCCCGAGCTCCAGGATGCGGTAAACCAGTACCGGCGCTATGGCCGCGAAGTTTCAGATCTGGACCACGCAGTGTACAAGTTCAACCGCGAAGAGGACCTGAAGAAGTTGCACGAGGCGACCGAAAATCGCAACTTCTGGCAGAACAAGGTTAAAGAGCTGATCAAAGGCCGGGAAAGAGAGTTGAACTGGCTCCTGATAGGATAGCCAGGGCACAACGTGCTTTTTTTAAGTCAACAAAAGGTGGACAGATACAGGCTGTCCTGCCCTGACAGTGCCGCGTGAGATGAAATAGCCGTCAGCCAGCACCGTACGCGTAGACGTAGAAAGGAGCGATGTGATATACTCGGGGCTGTGGAACATCTCGATGGATGACCCTTCGTAGCCGACGGGCTGTGCCATGCCGTCACGAAGCTCGATGAATACCACGTATTCGAAACCCTCAGACAGCTCCACGTCCTGACTGATCGGGATGCTCACCGTGCGCCTCCGTGAGTCTCCGAGCAAGAAACGCCGGACCATCAACTCCATGGCTACATACGAGCCTGAAGGCTTCCCGGGCAGCGAAAACACCGGCTTCCTGTCTATGTACGACGCGATAAATGGTTTGCCGGGCTTGACACGTACGCCTTTGAAGATGACTTCGCCACTCTTCACGGCTGATGATGTCAGGTCTTTCTGTCCCATGGACACGCCGCCGATGGTCAGTACCATGTCGTGATCCTGAAGCGCGCTGCCGATGGCGCGCTCCAGATTGGCAAGATTGTCCCCCACGGGGCTCATGCGCTCTGCCTCGCAGCCCCATGCCTCCAGCATGGCGCAGACCATAGGGCCATTGGCGTCTGCCACAGTGCCATCACGGATCTCGTCGCCGGTGGCGATCACGGCAACATGGGGTTTCCGATAGACAGCGACCCGATCGACCCGGCCCGCGCGAAGCACTCCAGCCATTGCCGGGGCAATGATGCGACCTTTCTGCAGCAGCATCTCGCCTGATTTTAGATCAGCGCCCGTACGTACAATGAAAGTCCCGGGCCTCAGGGGAATGCCGTATAAAGCATCGCCGTCGACACGCGCATGCTCGACCTGAAGCACTGCATCCGCGCCCGTCGGCAGCCTCGCGCCCGTCGTTACGTAGACGGCCTCGCCTGCCCCTATCTTTCGGAAACCGCGGCCTGCGAACGCCTCGCCTATGATATGCAGCGGGTAGCCATCTGCAGCACGGAGAGCATAGCCATCCATGGTACATGTATCATAGGCCGGCAAATTTGCCCGAGAAATGACGTCTGCCGCCAGCATCCTGCCGACGGCGGCTTCGACAGGAATCTCTTCGACGGGCAGGACATCGTAAAAGGCTGCGCGCATTTCATCGATCAGCGCCAGGGCCTCTTCGAGCGATACCATGGCTCTTCCTGCCGATGTCGTCTGTACTTCTATCATAGCGTTATCCATCCGCCTCGTTTCAGGTTGTAGTATGAGCTCTTCCGTGCCCGGCTAACCTGCTCGAATCAGGTTCTGCACAGGTAACTCACGTCCAGAGTCACGGTAAAGCATACATACGTGTCAGTTCGTTAAATAGTTAATGCTATCAGTAACTAAAATAGAATATACGCAATCGAATTATATAACACGTAAACGTACCCTATTCGAGCACGTTGTAAGTCCGCCTGGCTGCCTGTGAGCCAATGGTGATTTAAAACGAGTGAATGCGCGCCGGAAAGGCGCGCATTCGTCGTGATTTTCGTCTAGTTCTTCCAGGTTTTGGTTCTCTTGCCTTTGCAGTATTCTTGCTGCATCAGCTCTTCCGGACCGAGAACCGGGCCTTCGCACTTCTCAATCTTAGCAGGCCAGTTCTTGTACGCAGGGCTGCCAGTACTCATCGTCTCAGGCAGGACCACTACATTGGCCCAGACACCTCGGACGATCCAGATCTCGCCCTTCTGCTGCGTCTTACTCTTCCGCGCCCGCAGGACGACGCTGTCACCGAGCGAGTTGGAAACCCTGACGAACCAGGGTTTGCCCAGCGCGACGAAGTCCTCAGGATGGATCTCACAGTAGGAGCACTCGCGAGTGTAATCGTCGGTAAACTTGCCTCCGCCCTTGATGACTTTACCCTCGTATACCGTAGAGCCGGTGTTAAGTACTACGTCCATTGCCATGTCTGTCACCTCACTCCTTCTTTGCTTCCTTGTCCTTCTTCTCTTTCTTCTCCTTAACCTTCTCGAACAACTGCTTCAGCGAGTCCACGTTGGACGTGGTGAAGTCGAATGGCGGCTTCGTGAACGCCCGAGCGTATAGTGGGACATTGTCCATGCGGTAGAAGGTGCCTTCGCACTCCATGCCATCGAACACGCCTGGCAGCACTGCATCGCTGACAAAGGCCATCGGGCCAGGAGCGACCTCGATTGAGGCGACTGGTATTTCCATCATCCGCTCAACAGCCTTCTTGGGCAGGTGAGCGCCCAGGTCTGCGCACATGCAGAAGACCGCATCGACTTCGCCGCGGGTGAGAGCGTCGACCGTCGAATACTCGCCTGGCTGGTACCTCGGCATGCCACGGGAGAAGTCCACGGCAAACGGGAAGCCTGCCTGCCAGGACAGGACCTGGTTGAAGCCGGCCACGTTGCAGTGGCCACGGTTGGCCAATATGACGAACTTGGTGAAGTGGTTGCACTCCTGGGTGAACCGCATTGCGATGATCGCGTTGCGGTGCTTGCCGAAGGAGCTGGCGATGCCCAGTCCGACCCAGATCACTCCGAACTTGCAGTCCTTGACCATCTGGACCATCTGGTCGATCTTTTCCTTGGGCACACCGATCGAGTCGTAGGTCGACGGGTGTGGCTCGCCGCCGTTCAGAATGGTCAGCAGTGCGTCGATCAGCTCGTAGTCCTTGCCGCCCTTGAGCTGGATGTGCAGATCTGCGAGCTCGCAGGTCGGGCTCCGGCGCGGGTCGACCACGATGCACTTGCGGCCCTTGTAGCCAGTCTCAGAGAAGAAGCCGCGGGGGAAGTGCGAAAAGCTGCTCATGTGTCTGGGGGGCGAGTCGATTGGGTTGCAGCCCCAGTAGATGTTCAGGTCGGCGCGGTTCTTGCATTCGCCGAGGGTGCAGCCCACCTGGCCGGCGTCCTGTACTGCCATGACGGTCGGGCCGTGGCAGATAGTCGCATTACCGTCGACGAGACCACCGAGATACTCGGCGATAGCGATGCCGACAGCCATGGCTTCGGTCGACGTCTCGCTGCCCATGAAGAACAGGGGCCGCTTAGCGTTGACCAGGAACTCGGCCGTGTAGTCGAGCACATCGTCCCACTTCGCGTCCTCGCCGAAAAGCTGGGGCTTCTTGATCCTGTGGTGGCTCCGCAGTTCCTGGAACTTGCCATCGCCCATAAGGCAGGCGTTCTTCGTCAGCACGGCATCGTCAGTCAGCTCGACGTAGATGTCGTCGCACGACATTCCACACGTCGGACACGTCACGTCCGTGCAGATGATCTTGTTGCCCTCTTTCTTAGAGGTATCTTTCTGTAATACTTCGTCAGATATCAACTGTAACACCACTTGAAGGCTTATATACCATCAATGACTATCATCGAGGAGTCCCGTGCACCGGATGCCATGGCATCCCGGTTACGGCAGGGCGACGCCAGGATCGGACAGTGCCGAGGCTCTTCACAGAAAAAACGAAATGAGAATTTATATAGTTATCCATGCTGATTAACCGTTTTAAAATGATTAATCAGATGATGTAAACCTTCGAAAAAAAATTTATATAAAATTATTAAAAAATGGCAAGCTCCGGACATATTTATAGTTTCAAAACATTTTTATAAAAATATCTATTGCCAATGCGGTGACGCCCGTAAAATATATATGATCGTACACTTTAACGAAAGTGTTAAACAGCGAGGTCACGGCATGAGAGAAGATGAGAAGGACACGCTCCTGACCGGGCGGCAGATCGAGGTACTGAAACTGAAACGCAAAGGGCTCAGCCAGGCTGATATCGCCCGGAAGCTGAAGACAACGAGGGGCAACATCAGCACCATAGAGACGACCGCCATGAAGAACATCGCGAAGGCCGAGAAGACTATCAAGCTCTACCGGGCAATGGAATCGCCGATCTGGCTGACAGTGCCGTCAGGTACTGATCTCTACGAGATACCGCAGATGATCTTCAAGGAAGCAGATCGCAAGAAGATCAAGATAAGCATGGACTCTGCCACAGTGATCGTCCGGCTCAAAACGGATGCCCCTGATCGAATATCCCATCGCGTCACGGCCGGCGACATCAGCATCTCCGTGGACGAGCACGGCAACGTGACGATTTATTAAAAATCAGAGGATAAACGGGCCGGACAATCGTCGCACGCCATGCATGGGCTTCCGCGTGCGCGCGTGACCGGACCGCCGGGGCCTCTTGTTAAGACCGCCGGGGCCCCTTGTTCGCACTGCCGGCCCCATCACTTCTTATCGTAGTACGCCTTACTGCCACAGCCGCTGCAGACGTCTCCCTCGAACTTGTTTGCGGGCGCCGGCTCGCCGCAGGCGGGACATATCCGCGACGCCCACTTCTCCTTCGGGGTGAATCGAACTTTTACTGGCTCCCATGCCAGGATGTCCCGGCCGGCGCAGAGTATCTCTCGCAAAAGATCCTGTCCTGAGACTCCGCCCTTGTAAGCGGGGTCGTTCGTGAACCACTGGTATAGCACCGGGTACTTTTTCACCCGCTCCAAGTCGACGTGGACTCGTACTCCGTCGGCGGTCTCGCCTTCGCTGAACTTGTTGATCGTGATCGCATAGCGGCCGGTGTCGACGATGCGCAGGCGATGGTTGCCCATCGTGGCGCCGATGAGAACCTGCAGGGGGTCCGGCGCGCACTTGGGCGTCTCTGAGACTGCATATAGCCTCTCGCCCGGCTTCGCTCCAAGCTTCTCCAGCGCGAGGTCCACCATAAATGTACCGATCAGGAGTCCTGCGGCAGGGAAAGTATGGAAGGCAACACACCGTCGAATGTAGTCCTGTACACGCTCGTTCACGCCGCACTGTTCCATCAGGCTGCCAAGGTTGCTCGGGCTATGCTCGCTCATCTCATTCCTGTAAAACCGGCTCGTATATAAAAATTTTGATAAACCTGCAGGTCATGTTTAATCGTTTTATTGTACGAGTCAAAAAGAGGAGAAAGATGGCAGTCCTGCTGCCATCCATCGTTTACGATACGGTTATCTGTACCAGCAGTTTGACCTGGTTCTTGGTGCTACCGCCGGGGACAATGAGCTGGAGCGTATTGTTCACGTTGGTAAGATTAACGTTGTTCCTGTCCACGCCAGTCCACTCCCATGCGACGATCGTGTCGTTGTATTTGCCATTCAGGTCTGCCAGCGTCATGGTGTTATTGAAGCTGTCACTGGCGAAGAACGTGACGTTGATCGCACCGCTCTGCAGGCTGGTCTTGTTCAGAATGTCAAGCAGTTTCGGGCCGGTGCCATTATAGGAGCCGTTACCGGCAGTGTTTACCCACGCAGCATTGTATTGTGTGTAGCCCTTCAGGTCGCTAAGCGACAGGTTGAGCGGGGTGTTGACTTTCCCGTCGACAGTCAGAACCGCCGGGCCAGACGGCTCGGGTGTCGGCGTTACGGAGGGTTCCAGAGTGGGCGTTACGGTGGGCGTCGGCGAGGTGCAGCCGCTGATCGCCAGAGCCATGATCAATACTGCTAACATTACGAATATCGCAGATACATTAAAGGATCTCATACCAACATACCTCGATTACTATATAGATTATATAATAGCAAGCGCTATCATTATAACCTATTGTTAATTGTATTTATATCTAATGTAACTATTTTACATTACTACCGGGACCCCTATCGAGAAGATGCCCGAATCGGCGTCCTTTAGCAAGCCAGTGTACGAGATATAATGCGATGCCAGCGAGAAGGCCTATCGTCGGGTCAGCCAAGAGCGTGACCACGCCCATTGCACCTGTGATGATGTAGCGATCCGTCTTGATCGCGTTCCGAAGCAGTTCTGCCCCGGTGAAGAAAAGGAGCGCGCCCATGATGCCATACGGAATGATCTCAAGCATAGCCGAGGTAGCCACAAATGAGACTGCCACGAACAACAGGCCGATCATGATGTCAGCGCCACCCGTTTTCGCGCCAAACCGATAATGTGCGGCCATGCCGCCGGCGCCGTGGCACATGGGGAAGCCGCCGAAGAAAGGCGCAACCACGTTCGTGGCGCCGATGGTGACGGACAGCTTTTTGTTCGAGATCTTCTCTTTAAAGAGGTCGGATGCCAGCAGGCTGGTCGCGAGGACAGCGTTGGTCAACGTCAGTGGCACCTGTGCGATGCCAGCCTTGTACACGCCGCCGACCAGCTCGTCGATGCCCGGCAGGTAAAAGTCAAGCGGTATGCCAAGCTGAACCGAGGGAATGCCGAAGTGATAGACCCCGTATGCGATGCCGACGACAAAGACGATCAGCGCCCCGGGGAAGTTCAGGTCGTTGCGGCGGTCGCTTAGCACGCGCGCGAACAGGAATATGCCCACGGCGATCAGCCCCATGTACAGGTCGCCCCAGATGTACTGGCTGCCTTTGTACAGCAGGACCAGCGCCAGTCCGAGCTGCACGCCACGGATCAGGCTCAGCGGAAATATCTTCTCAATGTAATTGATGATGCCTGTTACGCCGATCAAAAGGAAGAACAGGCCGACGAAGAGGCCGGCGCCGATGATCTCGCCGTGGGTCAGCCCGGCTGATATACTGATGGCGCCGACCACCTTCAGCGGCTCTGCGGCCACCGGCAGCCGATATACCAGGCCCGAGATGATGTAAAATAGCCCGAATGCCAGCAGGATGGGGCCAAGCTTCATGCCGGAGAAGCCGACGGCGATCAACACGAAGGGGATGATCGTGCCGAGATCGGCGAGAGAGCCGGTAAACTCGGGCAGCGTGAACTTCGGCTCGGGCATGAAAAGAAAATAGGTTTTTAATGTTATTAAGCTAAGCGTTCTCAGGAAAGTCCTACTTCTGGATAATAACCGATGTAGACTTTACCATGGCGGTGACCTTATCGCCGACCTTGAGCTTCAAATCGTCAACCGCGTCGTTCGTGATCACCGATACGATGGTATGGCCGCCTGCGTCGACTACGACCTCTGCAACTACGCCGCCCTTTTTGATTTCCTTGACTGTTCCCGGGAACTTATTGCGTACGCTGATGGACATTTACAATCACCTGAAAGATTACTGGTTGCCATCAGGATATACTTTCTTGAAAAATTCTCCGGCAATTGCGTTCATTTCAATACTGTTAATATATAAAAATAACATTTTTTCAATTGTTTAACAAAATGTTTAAATACAATGGGTTAGTACATTGATTCCTGTCTGGAAATCATAGCCAGATACCTCCTAAACTCTGAATACAGGTTTCCGTACAAGCGCAAACCAGGGTATACCGACGGCGGGGGCGGGAAAGATCGCGCGGCTGTCGTCACGCCGCACGACATACAGTCATTCACCTCCTGAAACACCAAGGCACCAATAGCGCCCGTCCCTGCTGTAATTTTTAACTGATGCAAATATTCGGCGACAGCAATCGTTTACCATCCGCTGCGACCATTTTCCTGATCCAGACTACAGGCAGCCAATCTCGTTGCAGGCATTAAACGCAGTTGTCACGATCTCAGTTTAATAAAACATTTAAATCTTATAAGTATGTTTATCAAAAATATTAAATAAAAGCGATTAATACATATGTGCTGAATCTGGCATGACAATGACACATATGCCCTTGCATTAGCCAGACCTTCACGGACAGGCGAATTATACATGAAACGATCGATATTTGTCACCGTGCCGGCGATGCTGGCACTAATCGTTGCAGTCACTCTATCCGGATGCACGTCATCCGGCTCCGACGAATCACCGTCGCCGACGATCTCTCCCACGGCGACAGCTACACCTGTCGTGACGCTGACGCCAGAGCAAAAGAGCGCCCAGACGATCCTGGTTACCGGGAACCTCCAGGACTCGATGAACCTCACGGTCGCCGACTTAAAGAAGTACCCGCAGATATCCATCAGCATCAACTACTCTTCGCAGCATGTCGAAAGGCACATGGATGCGTCAGGCGCTTCGCTCAACGCGGTGCTGGACAGCTTCAAAATGTACGACAATGCCACGACCCTCGAGTTCACGGGTGCGGACGGGTATTCCGCAACTGTGTGGATATCGGAGATACGGGGGGACAACCAGTCTATCCTGGCCATCGACTCCGAACCCGACAGATCGCTACGGGTCATCGTACCGAGCCAGTACTACGGCACGTGTTGGGTCTATGATCTAGTGAGCATACGGGTCAAGTAATGCAGGAGTATCAAGGCGATACCCGGACATAGTCCTGTATATTCATCCATAATTTCACGAGTGTGCATTTACATGAGAGCCATAAAAGCGACTCTGGTAATAACGACGCTGATGGTATTAGCGCTATCTCTGACGGTGTCTGGCTGTACCGGGAGTATGGATGTTTCTCCGACTCCTGCTCCGACTGTGGAGCCGACGGCGACGCCTACGCCTACTCCGGTTCCCCGACGGCAACACCGGTCATAACGGCAACACCGACACCACTACCAGCCACACCAACACCAGACGAACCCAGATGGATACAATACGAATTCCACTGGGCAAACGAGGGCGGCGACACTCTCAAAGAAGGACTGCCCGACATTAGCTACAGCATTGTCATTACAGGCGGTACGACATCGCCAGTCACTCTCACCTATTCAGACCTGAAGGCCATGAGCATGGTCAAGATGACAGCTACCATGCAAAAGCATAGCGGTACATCTGTGACCAGCGAATGGGTAGGCGTGTCTACTATGGATATCCTGGCGAAGGCTGGCTTGCCGAGCGGATCATTCACGATCACGATGACCGCATCGGATGGGTTCTCATCACCTGATTTCACGGCAGCCCAGCTTCAGGGGACGATACTGGGGCTGAAGAGGAACGATGTGGCACTCGATACCAACATAGACGGCGATAATCCGATCCAGCTTGTAGTGCCGGGAGACTACGGCAGCAGCTGGATTAAAGTGCCGACGCAGATAGTGATCACTCCAGCCTGAGCCTGTCAAAGCGTCGACGTTGACTGAACCCGGAGGAATGCCAATGAAGCAGGCCCATAGATACCTACTTGCAGGAATAGTGATCGGTCTGGCGATTGCCGCCAGCGCCCTCGCCATCGATAAGGGCCTGGAAAATCCAGCCTCAGCACGTACCTTCAACGGTACGATAATGCTGACGGGCGACGCGCCGAAAGATATCTCCATCCAGGTCAGTGACATCTTCTCGCTGAAAATGTCCGACGTCCCATCGATCCGGAACCGTACCGGAGAGGAGTCGTCGGTCGGAGTGCCGGTGCCGGAGTTCCTCGCGGCTTATGGCATCGACGAGTACGACCGGCTCTCGATCTATGCCGACGACTACCAGGTGACGATCAACAAGAGTAATGTGACGAACGAGATGATCTTTGTGCCGGACAGCGCCTCAGTACGCCTCCTCGGTGGCAACCTGCCCATCAATTCGTGGGTGAAGAACGTCCGGTACGTGGTGGTCGTCGATGAGGACGCAGGGAGCTCGATCCTGCTCAACGGCAGAAAGATCTCCTATGGCAACATGCTGGACGATGGCATCTCCACGATGCCGTTTTACCGCATGTCTACAATCTACCGTCCTGGTGACAGGGAGTTCAAGGTCGAGACCGCAGGCGTGGCCCATGGCATTTCACTGGCAGCTTTCCTGTTCCGGGAAGGCTATCCGGGCTTCTCGAACGTGACCATATCCGGTGGCGGATCAACGGAAAGCTTCGACAGGGAAGAAGTGCTTATAGGGAGCCTGTTCCTTACGAGGTTCCATGATGACGTCAAGCTTGCCACCAACGATACGCTGCAGTCTGGCTGGAAAACCGTCGACTCGATAGAGGTGGAATAAGTGGACGGGAAGGTGGCTCTGCTGCCATTCCTGTTCCTGGCGCTGATCGCAATCGATGGATGTGTCGACGACGCTGTCGGCTGGTCATTCAGCATCGATGGCAACGCTTCGGCAAGCATCAACAGTAGACTGTATGGACAGCTGATCAACTGCAGCCAGACATACGACGGGATCACGGGCATACCCCTCGAGATATTCCTCTATTACTATGGCGTCTACCCCATGACGTCGGTGTCATTCGACGGGACGACCTACGAATGGGCGGATGTGGCATTGAACGCCGATCAGGACCGGGGCATGCTCGTCACGGAAAATGGCAGCATCTATTACGACGGCAGCCTATCCCGTGCTGACGACGTGGATGTGCAGGTCACTGAAAAGCTTTCGACTTCGACGCCGGACATCGAGCCGTCCGTGCTGTACGCGCTGGACGCAGGCGTATCGAAGCCCGGCCTGATCCCGTACAAAACTAAACAGGTCGTGCTGTTCTATATCGATGCCTTCGGATATGAGCGCTATGAGAACGCCATGCAGAAAGGGCTGATCGCCAACATCTCATCGCTCGGCGAGCCGATCAAGGCCATGGCGGTATATCCATCGGTGTCCCAGAACAATGCAAAGGCGATGGTGACCGGACAGCCGCCCGACCTAATCAAAGCAGACTTCCGAGGGTACCTCCCGGATAACGAGACGATGCTGGACATTGTGGATGGCCACGGGATGAAAGCTGTCTGGACCGATGGCACCTCGTCGCCAGTGAGCGTCAAGGGTACTATCAACAACGTGGACGTAGATAAGGATGGAACGGCCGATGATGAGGCAGTTGACGCGGCGATCAGGCAATACAAGGAAGGCGCGAACCTCATCATCATCCATCTCAAGAGCACGGACCTGGTCATGCACCAGTACGGCCCGTATTCTCCCGAGGGCGAAGCGTCGATGAAGCTCGCCGACGAACTGGCAGGACGGATGATGGAAACCCTGGATCCAGGCACAGTGCTGGTCGTCTGGGCCGATCATGGCTGTCACACGTCTGGCGATGCGGGCAACCATGGCACGCTTTTGCCTGCGGACATGTACATACCCATTTTCGTACATCAGTTCTGATGTAGCCAGGTGATGCAGGCATCAGAGACATCTCAGCATTTGCATTTTATTCTCTTGTTTAACGTAAACGATATACTGTTTAATATTGTTAAACGAAAGTATTAAATCATAGTGATGAGCTAAGGCTAACATTGCAGATGGTTGGGCGGGTATGGCCAGTGTTCGATCTTACGGCACGTTCGCTACTCGCTTTCCATTGATCAAAGGTGAACGAATTGCTGACGAGAAGAAGTATTGCGACCATGCTGCTGGCGCTCACGCTGCTGGTTAGCGTCGCCATGTCCGGGTGCACATCTGGTTCCGCCGATACGACGGAGCCATCTCCGACCCCGGCAGCTACAGCAACGCCGACGCCAGATCCTTCGTGCTGTCCCGAGCCGGAGCCCGCCCCGGAGGAGCTGAAAGAGGTCCTCGGGGACATACCAAGTTATAGTATCACCGTCACCGGCGGCAACGTCTCGCCGGTCACGCTGAACTACTCAGACCTGAAGGAGATGGACTTCGTGCAGATGAGCAACGCCTCGAAGATGACGATGCACGGCGACGCAGTCCAGATGACGGCGAACTACGCGGGCGTGGCCATGTCGGCCATACTTGCCCGGGCAGGGGTGCCTGACGGTATAAACACCATCAGGGTTTCTGCTCCCGACGGGTACTCGATGGAATATTCCATGGCAGATCTCGACCACGCCATCATCGGGCTGATGCAGAACGGCGCCCCGTCAGTGACGGATATCGACAACATGTCGGCGATAGTCCTCGTAATGCCAGGACATCGCGGGCCCATGTGGGTCAAGGTGCCGACACAAATCGAAATGATCAAATGATAAGTGTTTTCCTTTTTCGCTTATCGTCTCGACATATATGAAACAACAGGTGAACGAATATGAGTAAAATGAAACCGCTAACGATAACAATAATAT
>JAEZKS010000257.1 GCA_023436075.1 Methanobacteriota archaeon | reverse complement strand
CATCGATTCCATAACCCTGTCATCGTGATTCTCTTTGATTCTCGCAATCAGGAATTAAAGCTCATTATAAATATTTTCTATACAAATGTATAATTTACATTCATTAATCTATTATCATATAATAATTAGTATATTCTTGCATGCGACAGTTAGACGATCTTTGCAGAAAAGCCATCGACGAGAAACAGAGAAAAGAATGTGCACGGGAAAGTCAGCCGATGCGCTGGTTGACTTCCCATGTGCGCGGCGCGTTGATCAGGTCGAGGACTACGGCGTAAACGCCGACCAGCGTGTACGGGAAGATGAACCATGGCCGGATGAAGATCGACATGAGCAGGTCCGCGATGCTGCCCCGGCCCAGCGCTATCTGCAGCAGCGATTCGGCGGCGAACAGGATAGCGAAAGGCGCAGCAAAGGCGATGACGGCCTCGAACGGCAACACGCCCATGAACCACAGGGTGCCGACGAAACCCATCAGGATGACAGTCAGCAGCAATCCGATCGTCCCGAGCGAGTAGACGATGGCCGTCTGCACGACCTTGGAGTTGATCTCGTCCTTCGACTTGCCCAGGTATTTCTTGAGCGTGTCGACACTGCCCCGTGTCCACCGGACCCGCTGGCTCCACCAGTCGTGCCAGTTGACTGCCGGCTGCTCGTAGCTCTCGATGGTATAGTCCACGATCATGCGGTAGTCCATATTGATCAGCCGCATGCCCAGATCGCTGTCCTCAGTGAGGCTCTTCTCGTCGAAGCCGCCGATCCGGTCCAGCGCGTCCTTGTGAATGAACACGTTGGAGCCGTAGATCAGGTGGGCGCCCGTGACCATCTCAGAGAAGAACCGGGAGAAATTATTGATGACAGTGTACTCGTTGCCTATGAGGAAGGTGAAGAGATTGTAGTCCATATTCCGGACCAGCAGCTTGCCCCCGATACAGCCAAGCAGCGGATCGGCTGTGAACTGTGCGGACGCGCGGCGGATGGCGTCCCGGTGCACGACATGGTCCGCATCGTAGAGCCCGATGACCTTGCCCTTCGCCCGATCCAGGCAGCAGTTGCATGCGCCGGCCTTGGTGCCTACGTGAGTCCCCTCGTTCGCAACGGCGAAGACGTTGGGGTACTTCTGCGCCAGCCTGGCGGCGATCTCCGGCGTTTCGTCGGTGCACTTCGGCGGCCTCTCGTAGGCGATGAAAACCTCAAGCTTGTCCATGGGGAAATCGGACGCCATAAGGCTTTCCACGCAAGTCTCGAGCACCTTAGCCTCGTTGAGTGTCGGCACGATGATCGTGACCGGTGTCAGGTCATTATCGGCGATTTGAGGCGCAGTGACCCGGCGGGACTGCCTGACAAGGCCGACGGCAAAGAAGAGCGCAATCAGCGCGACGATGCCCATGATGACGTAGGTCAGGACCCAGAACAGGTTGATCCAGAACTGCCGATCGGTGATCGATGGGCCTCCGAACAGTGCCGTGTAGACGATCATTGCGGCGAGGACGCCCATAGCAAGGAGCGTCAGGATCATCATGGTGAATACGATCTGTTTTTTCATGGATAGACCCTTGAGCTTTATAGTATATTCCGGCTGCTCCTATTTAACTGAATCGAATGGAAGGGAAGAGAGAAGTCTCTACCATTCAGGTCGGGGTAGTTCAAGGATGCTTAGCGAACGCATGCGGGACATCCTTCCTGCTTTTATACGTGCAGGCCAATATTCGACTAGCTTGCCCTGACCCGCCGGGAAGGGTAACATACAAATATTGTAAGGAGCAGTAAGAGTACATATGATATGTCCTTCCAGGGGATCGGAATGACGCAGGTGATGGTGGTCGAGGCTGCCCTTGAAGAGCACGTGATGGACGTGATCCTGGGCGTCGCCAAGAGCATCTCCAAGAGCGGCGAAGGAGGCCTGGTCGTGATAGCGGAGCGGGCTGACGTCGAAGGACTGTATGAAACCCACTACCCACAGTTCACTTCCGCCTCGCCGATCGTAGAGAAGGGCATGAACGTAGTGCTCGAGAAGCTGGCTACCATCGACGGCGCGATGATCGTTTCCCCTCGCGGCGAACTCATCTCTTATGGTGCGCGACTGCTGCGATCGACTACGCTTCCCGGCTTCGGCACCAGGCATGCAGCGGCGAGCGGCATCACCGAGGCTATTCCGTCCGCTACGGCGGTGCTCATCTCGGAAGAGTCTAGCTGGATCAAAATCTTCCAGAACGGCAACATCGTCCTCGAGATGGACGCGTCGGAGGTCAACCCCAACGTCATGGAGAAAGTAGCCGGGTTCCTGACCCGAAACGACACCGCTCTGCTGGCGGCTGCGTTTCTATCCATGGTCGTAGTCAGGGTGACGCCAGAGAGCATCGTATTCATCGGCGGTGCATACCTGATCGTGAAATCCACATTCGAGACACTGTCCGCACTGCTCAAAGGCATGGACAGTAGTTAGCGCGAATGGCACAACAGGACACAAAATACACAACGGGCACAATGACCCGGTTGTACGTTTTTGAAAGCGTCTAAACACGCGTTAGCAGAGCTGCGGGAAAGCGTATGGAGCTATACGTCTTCGCGTGCGTGCGCGCGTGACCGGGCTGCGGATACTCTTATACCGCCATGAGGCGAACCTCAAAAAGCCGTTGTGCCCGTTATGTCATTTGTACTCTTGGTGTCATTTAAAAAGCTTAAATGTCACGGAATTGTTGAGCAGGAATGCGTACACGAAGCCGATAAGGGCGGCTACGATCGTTGAAATGATCCAGTTATAGCCCGCATCCCCGCCTAGTACGCCGTATTGTACGATGCCGAAGATCACAGTGTTCAGCAGCAGCTGCGAATAGGCGACCGCCGCGAACGATGCTAACTGATGATAGTACTTCCTGGACCGATTCGCGAAGGTAAACGTCTTATTGAGGGCGAAGCTGACGATCATTCCCGCATGGTAAGATACGATGTAGACGTACAGGTCAAGGGCGTCCACGTACCTGTTGAGCAAATACATGATGACTATCTGGACAAGCGTGGCGCAGACGCCCACCATGAGCGACTTCGACATCTTGCGGTAGTCCGGGTACACCTTAATAAGCGCTATATCTGCTTTCACCAGCAAGCCCGTCACTCGAACACCAGCAATCCTACCCGATATTGCCACACTGACGTAAGTAATTTGTGCATGGCCCGCGGTCTGTGGCGCTTACTTAAAAAGCTTGAACGTCAGCGACTTGTTGAGCGCGAAGGCATAGATGAAGCCGAGGAAAGCCACGATCACTTTCGAGACCATGACGACGTATTCGGACGACGGATCGTTGAAGACCATGTCCACGAACACGAACATCAGGCCCAGCGTCAGGAGGTACTGTGTGAATGCCACAAGGGAGAATGACACGAACTGGTAGTGGACCTGGCTCGATTTGTTCCGGAACGTAAAGGTCCTGTTGAAATAGAAGCTCACGCACATGCCCAGCAGGTAGCTCATCGCCTGCCCGGTCAGGTAGAAAATGTCAAAATAGTTGATGAAGACGAAGAGGAACGCCATGTCCACCAGCGTGGCGAACACGCCGACCATGAGAGCTTTGAGCAGTTTCCTGTAATCCTTGTAGACGCTCGCAAGCGTTGCGTCCGTCTTTCTCAACACGTCGTTCACTTGAACACCCTGTCGTTTTTATCTGGTACTCATATCATCGCTGCGAAGTTTTTAAGCATCCGCAAGCCGACGACGCCGCTCTTTTCCGGGTGAAACTGGGTCCCCACGGCATTTCCGGCATCGCTGGCCGCGATGGCCGTGAACGTGCCGCCGTAATCGGACGAGGCGACCGTGTTCTCGTTGACTTCCGCACGGTAGGAGTGGACGAAATATACGTATGCTCCGTCCTGGATGCCCTTGAGCAGCGGATGATCTTTTCGCACGGAAAGCGAATTCCAGCCCATGTGGGGCACTTTCAGGCTGCCTTCGAAACGCGTGACCCGGCCTGGCACGATGCCCAGCCCTCCGACCAGGCCGCCTTCTTCGCTGGCCTCGTAGAGCATCTGCATGCCCAGGCAGATGCCGAGGAACGGGACGCCCGCTTCTATGCGACGGCAGATGACGTCCTGCAAGGGCGCCACCTGGCGCATGCATGCCTCAAATGCCCCGACTCCCGGCAGCACAATCGCGTCCGCAGCCTCGATGACGCCGGGATCACTCGTGATCTGCCCCGGCCGGCCAACGTAGGCGAGCCCGCGCTCCACGCTTCGGATGTTGCCTGCGCCGTAGTCGACGATCGCTATCTTCACGCTTCCTCTCTCCGGAACTTCACCAGCGGGCAGATGTCGATGCATGCCCCGCACGCGTTGCACGCCTCGCCGATGATCGCTTTGTGGTTCTCCTTGGTAATAGCATTTGTGGGGCATGTCCCGACGCACACCCCGCACCCAATGCAGAGCATCCCGCGCCGGATGCTTTTCTCAGCCGCCCGGGCGAGAGCGATCGCTGCTGCCTCGTCGCCTGCCCGTGCAACGACAGTGCCTGTCGCATAGACCTGGATGCTGCCACCATCTGACGGCAGGAAGATCATGCCGTCCATCGACTTGACCTCGCCCAGCGGCCGCAGCATGATCTCCAGCCGCTCCATGTCCAGCGGCGCATCGAAGCTCCCCTCGGCGCTCACCGAGCCGTCCTTGCATGGCCTGTGGCCCGATGCCAGCGCGAAGTTCAGCTCGCCGACCTTACCCTCGGGCGTCGTCTTCTCTATGCCCAGCGTCTGTCGCAGCTCCTCCCATTGTTTAGGAAGATGGCGCCATCTCCACAGGCCATAGGTCACGAAGCCCGGCGATAACCCGACCTTCCGGCAATAGTCCAGCAGGAACGATTCCCAGCGCTGCCACATCTCCGGGTGCTGCTCCCTGACGTATTCGTAGTCGGCAAGGCTTGCGCTCGGGCATAACCAGCAGCCGATCCGATCGAAACCGCGCTCGTATAGGACATTATACGGCGCATTTTCCCGCATCAGGAACAGCCAGATGTGCAGCGCGGTCCAGTTCTGGATGGGGGAAGCGCTCGTCTGGTTGCCCACCCACGGGTTCTGCCAGACTCTCTGGCTTTTCGCACGCACCTCGGACTCGTAGCGCCGCTGGCCGATGAATGTGAGCACCCCGTCAGGATAACGACCTTCGATGAAGTTCGTGATCGGTCCCAGCTTGCAGACCTTGCAGCACCACCGGGCCTCTACCGAGGGAGGACCGAAGCGCGGCGCGGCATCCCAGAAAGGCTCGGCCTCGACGATGTTGATATCCAGGCCATATTTCTCGGCGACATCTTGCACGTTCGCGGAAGTCTCAGGGAACTCGAGGCCTGTGTTGATATACATGACGTCGAAGGCGGGGAGCGCCTTCTTCACCAGCAGCAGCGTGGCCAGGCTGTCCTTGCCTCCAGAGTAGGACACGGTGACCGGAAGCTTCTGCTGCTCCGACGTCTTCCTGACGAAGCTGACCGCCTCGTTCACATATCCTTCGAGATAATTCCAGTTCGCCTGGATGGCGTCGTCCCAGGTCTGGCCGCCGGCCGGGACCGGGTTTTCGTCGTAGCCGTTCCATCGCACCTTGACTGCAACACCGCGCTTGCGCTGTTTCATGTCCGCGCCAGTCATCTTGGCCCGTCCGACGGCGACGGGGCGGCCTTCGATCAGCACTACGACCTCATCGTCTATCTGGATGTTCTCGTCGCAGTCGACCACGCCGGGGCCGAGCATGTTGGAACTGCCGAGCAGCGGCTTTTCTGCGCCGTGGTCAGCGATCACGTAGCGCTTCGTGATCTTCATCTGTTTGACCGCGTAGGCACGGGGCATGAAGGTCCACTTGAGCCTGACCGGGTCGAAGCGTACCGCGCCGAACATGCGCCCGTCCACGTAGATCTCGTCCAGCCGGTCCTCGTACGGGGCCTTGTTGAGCACGACCAGCCTGCCGTCCAGCAGCCGGCCCTCGTGGCCGAATCCTTCGGCTATCGTCCGCTCGATCAGGTCGATGTCGAATGGAAATGCAGGCCGGATGTCTCCGGGCGGAGTGACCTCGACGCGTCGGGCTTCAGCGCCACACTTCGCACATTTCCTGCCGAGCAGCGGCGCATTGCACCGGTCGCACCAGAAGAGCGTCAGCTTGCCGAGATAAACGTGGCTCATGGCGGTGAAAATGGCGTCTGCAACATATATGAACTTTTACCCGGAAACGTTGTCGGGGCATGGCCGCCGGCAATGGCCGACAAGAGACAGCCCGGCCCGCTTTATCTTTCCTGACCTGCGAAAAAACGACTAACGTCGTCCACAGCATGCCAGCCATTGCATTTGCCTCGAACCCGGTGATAACAGCAAATTTGGGATATTTTCGCAGCTTGAAGGCTGTCAACCTTATTATATTTTCATATTTTTTTCTTGTTTGGTGAGTAACATGGCTGATAAGACGAGATTATTAGTAGTAGTACTAATAGTGCTTTCGCTGGTCGCCGGTCTGTCGATCCCGGTGTCTGCGCAGACCACGACCGGCCAGCATACAATGCTCCAGAACCTGGCAGGCCGTGGGGACTTTTCGACGCTGGCAAACGCGGCGAAGGTCGCTGGCCTGGACGGGTTGCTGAGCGGATCAACGCAGTATACGCTATTCGCGCCGAACAATGCGGCGTTCAACAAAATCCCGCAAGGATCGATCAGCGCATTGCTGAACGACAAGGCTAAGCTGGGCGGCCTGCTCAGACATCATGTCGTGCCAGGAAAGATCACATACGCTGACCTGGCCGGCAGAACCTCAATCACGGCAGCCGACGGCAGAGCATTGCCGGTAGCCAAGAATGCCGATGGGTCGATTAGCGTCGGCGGAGTCCGGGTGCTGGGACAGGGCATCGACAGCAGCAACGGCGTCATCTACCCGGTCGAAAGCGTGTTAGTGCCACAGGGCTTCGCGTTCCCGCAGGCTCCGGCGGCCACGGCACAGGCACCGGCGCAGGGCATCCCCTGGGGATGGCTGGGACTGCTCGGCCTGCTGGTGCTCGGAGGACTGGCCCTCTACCTGCTGACCAGGCCCCGGAGACATGCTGAGCCACGGTACAGGTACGAGGAACGCGAGCGCGCTGCAGCGCCCAGATACGAGGAACGAGTGCGGGAAGAAGTACGCAGGCCCGAAGAGACAATGAGACATGTCAGAGAATCGACGGCCGCCTACAGGAGCCCGCAGGTCGCGGACATTGCCAAGAACCTCAGCCTGCCGCTCTCTGGCGTCGCCCTGGCCGGGCTGAACAGCCTGATCGGTAAAGGGACCTTCACCGACAAACAGGACTTCGTCGGATACCTGGCGAATACGTTCCTGTCGAACAACCTTGAATCGAAGATGGCCGGTGGCAGAGAGCCGAGCGAGTCGCTGATCATGGACATCATCGACAAGACGGGGATCGCGAAGGGCTTCACGCGCGACGACACCATGAAAATGCTGGTGCCGCTGCTCATCACGGGGTTCATGGCAGTTTATCATTACATGCAGAGGAAGCCTGCGGTGAAAACGACCTGATAAAAAACTCTTTTTCCTTTTTTTCTTTTCTCTGAAGATCATTTTGCGTGCCATTAAGGAATTGTCTATGTTCCGGGCAGCTATGAGCTTGAAGCGTCACGGGTTGTTTCATTCGCACGCAACCTTTCACATGTAAAATATTTACTCGTATTGCCAGTTCATATATCGCCTAGCTATAACCACATGTGTAACCACATGTTTAGCCACATGTGCATTTTTGAAAAAAATTATAAATATAGCGCTAGTTTACCAACCTATTGATAATGTATCACATTACTTAGCAGGGATGTTGATGAGCTTGGTCTGGTTGCCGAAAATACGAGAGCTAATTTGTATGGGACTAGTAAGTATGCGCCGAAGATCAATATGTTTGACACTGCCAGCATTGTTTTGCATAATATTTCTCGTTTCGGCATCGGGCATGGCCATGGCTGATCAGGTATTCTCGTTCAGCCAGCCCCAATACGGAGTCAGCACGGGTGCCACCAGCGTATCGCTGAATATCACGCTTCAGTCGCCTGGCACGGGCAGCGTTGCCTATACTGCGGACTTCTTCGACGGTGGTACGTTCGATGCCAGTCCCGACGACTGGTCGTGGAACCAGGATTTCCTTGATGTCAGCCTTGTGAACGAGGACGATAACAACTTTGCCCATTGCACTTTCGCTGATGTTACGAATCCCGACTGGTATGCCCCATTCCGCAAGCTGTTCGATATCGATCCATCGATCCACGATGATCTGATCCTGACATTCAGGGCCCGATCCAACTGTATAGACGGCCAGCCATACGTCTATTTTACGGCAGGTAACGCTTTCTACGACACGTACATCGATACCGCCGGTACCTGGGAAACCTATACATTCAACATACCTTACTCGGAATGGGCGACTGGGGGTCCAATGATGATGAGCCTGCTCATGGACGATTCAATGCGGGATGCGGATGAAGAACCATGGCCGATCGACGCAAGACTCACATTTACCTGGGACTATACGCCATCTGACCCCGCGGATTACCTGGACATCGACGACATTCGGCTATGGTTCGGAGACGTGAGTCCTCCTCCTGCCTTGCAGAGCGCCGGTACACCGGTCACCGTATCGTTTAATGACATAGATCACGTCGTCAGCGAAGTCGCCCTGGAGTCGGAACTGGAGTCGGGGTCAGGCTTTTACGTCCAACTGGTCAAGCCGTCGGGCTACGATCTGGGCACGCCATATATTGCCCGAATATCAGGGCCTGAATTTGCATTCGCCAGCCCATCGTACGAAGCTGTCCCCGGCGCCAACGCCAGCATTGGGATCACGCTCTGGGCTGTAGGTTCCGGCAGCGTAGGCTACACGGCCGATTTCATGGATGGCGGCAGCTTTGATGACGGCATCGAAGACTGGTGGGCGAATGATGAGTACGTTAGCATGGACGTAATGAGTGAGGACGATAACAATTATGCGAGGCTCGCTGCAACGGATAATACCGACCCTTACGGCTGGTATACCTGCGAAAAGATCATCGATATCGATTCCGCCATCCATGAGGATATGACCCTGACCCTCCGGGCCCGCTCAATTTGTTCGAGTGACCCGGCCACCATCTGGGTCTATGCTACCAATGAATATTACGAGGTGCCCATCTCGAACACGGGGACCTGGGACACCTATACAGTCAACATACCCTACTACATATGGGAGGGCTGGTCAGACCATGCTCAGGTTTACCTCGATGTCGGCTGGGGCTCGGCGCCTGCGAGTCTTGATAATTACGTGGAAATCGACGATATTCACATGTGGTTCGGTGATGTGAACCCACCGGCTGCCCTGCAAAGCGCCAGCACGCCGGTATATGCCATCTTTGATGAGACTGAAGAAGCGACAAGCGAATTCAAGCTGGACCCTGGAATGCCTTCCGGATCGTACTTCGACATCCGGCTGGTCCAACCCTCAGGTTATATCATCGGCACCCCCGGGATCGCCATGGTAACGATCGCTACCCCTGTGGCTAATTTTACTGCTAACGCCACCATCGGCGGCATCCCGATGACGGTCCAGTTTACCGACCTGAGTACGGGCGCCATCACGCAGTGGGCGTGGGACTTCAACGGCGACGGAATCAACGACAGCACAGAGCAGAACCCAGTTTATACATATTCTGAGCCAGGTATATACACAGTCACTCTTGTGGCATCCAATGCATTTGGCGGCAGCACAGTGATAAAAACAGATTACATAACTGTCAGGAATATTTATGCCGACTTCTCCGCCGATCGGGTCTGGGGAGGCGTGCCCTGCCACGTACGCTTCACAGACGCGAGCCAGTGGTCTCCGACGAGTTGGGCCTGGGACTTCAACGGCGACGGAATCAACGACAGCACAGAGCAGAACCCAGTGTACACCTATGAGGTACCGGGAACTTACGATGTTACTCTGTACGTCTCCAATGCCGATGGCGACATGGATGTGATGACTAAGACCGAATATATCACTATCAACCCACCGGGACAGGTAGCATTCCATGCTGACAACGATTGGGTCAATTATGATGCCCCTAAATACTGGACTGAGTTGTACGATGATACCCCAGGTGATACCGATGCATGGTACTGGGACGTGAATAATGATGGGTTCATCGACTACACGAGCCAGAACGTTATTGACCATGATCGCTTTTTCTACGATACCGGCGACTGGTCCGTATCACTCACGATCCACAACAGTAGTGGCTACTATACCTTAGTGAAAGAGAACTATATCCATTGCCGGCACCGACCGATCGCCAGGTTCTCGGCGGAATACCAGTCATACATTATTATTCCCGGCAATAACGCTACAGTACAATTCCATGATCAGAGCCCCAACGATACAATATATGGCCCCGTGATTGCCTGGGACTGGGACTTCGGCGACGGCAGCCACTCCTACGAGCAAAATCCAGTCCATAATTACACACAGTTCGGTGACTTCACTGTAAAGCTGAAAATTAACAGTATGGTAGATTTCGGCACCGATATGAAGAGAGGATATATCCATGTGGGAACGCTACCACCGACTGCAAGCTTCACAGCTAACGTGACAAGCGGCTATAGTCCGTTAACTGTCCAGTTCATGGATACGAGCTCGGAATTAATCGGTGCTCCCAATGATGCGTGGGCATGGGATTTCAATGGAGACGGAATCAACGACAGCACTGCCAAGAATCCGGTGTACACCTTTGTGACGGATGCACCTACCCAGTATACTATAAAACATTATGTGCATAATAGCGCAGGCTGGGGAATGTCTTCAATTGCCAATTATATTATGGCTGGCCATATTTACAATGAATATGCCTATTCTAAAGACTTAATAATTGGAGGTGTTCCAGAGTGTAACCTTACTGGCTACATAATGGAATACTCGATACATCCGGGCATTGGAACGGATAATGGGCCAGATATCTACCTGAACGGGCTTTCCAGAAGCTGGCCCAACGACATCCGTTTTTCGAATAGCGATGGCCAGCTTCTCAGTTATAACATCAGTTCAGTCAATGCAGAAAGCGCCATCATAAGGGTTAAAGTCGATTATATAGCGGCTAGTCCCGGAAATACGAGGATTGTGCTTCACTATGGCAGGTTAGATGATCTTGGCGCAAGTGAACAATTAGAGGCTGATGGGATATTGGAAGATTTCAGCAACGATTCTCGCAGGGCTACAGCGTGGAAAGAAAGCGCCGGTTCATCTGTTTCTCAGACGATGACTGACGTTCACAGGTTCGAAAATAACGGCTATCATATCATACAATATCAGCCACGTAGTGGCTGGCCAGACGACCGGGATGTGACACTGAAATGGAACGAAACTATGAAAAATACCATGATATATTCCGTGACATTGGAAGTCGTCTCTGAAACTGGTGGACGTAACCCACCATGGATAACGACCAATGTCGGCTTAGGTTCATCAACAGTAGGATGGGGGCACTGGGAGGACGGCGGGGGTCATAGTGGGTTTACATACGATACATTACCAGGCCATACATATCAGATCATCTGGACTGATAGATGGAGCGAAAATAACGTCCGGCTCTACGAGAACAACACGCTCCTCGACTCGTTAAACGTTACTTTTGGTAACAGCCATCAGCCTACCCTTAATATCCATATAGGTCACGATGCAACTGGCGAGTGGTATTTCAGGAACTTTAGGACGGTACTTTCTTTCGACCAGCCTACGTATGGCGGTTCGAGTGGTAATGCAACCGGTTCAACGCGAAATCTTGCAATCTCGAACGAAGACATATCATTCGAGAAGGTGGTTTAGATGAATGAGTTCTTGCAGCGACTAACCGTGCTTTTCGCAATTACTCTGTTGATGATGGCTACGCTGAGCCCGATGAATGGTGCGATTGCCCAAGAATTTCAGAATAATTCATCAAGCGAGAACGAGTTGCCAGTAACATCTTTGAATGATTCTCAGGAGAGTTTCAACTTCAGTGAAATTAGCACATTAATCATACAGCAGTTTAATGAGACAGTGATAGTTGACTCCGACGGGGATCGGCTTCCCGATTATTACGAGATCAACGTGACCGGAACAGATCCATTGCGTAATGATTCAGATTCAAGCCTCACTGCGATAGACGAGGCGTTGAATGGTACCGAGGACGGCCGGGAGGACTTCGACCACGACCTGATCTCCAACTATGGTGAATACAAAATAGGCACGGACCCGTTCAACGAATATACGGATGGCGACGGTCTCATAGATTCGAACGAGGTTTATGTCATCGGGACATCGCCGTTGATCTCGGATACTGACGGCAATGGTATCAACGATGGTGCCGAGGACCCGGATCATGACGGCTTGACTAGCCTCAGTGAACAGGAACTGGGGACCAATCCGCTGTCCAACGATACTGACGGCGATACGCTGTCGGATAGCGACGAGCTCAACCTTTACCATACCAATCCGTCGAGAAGCGACACGGATGGTGACAGGCTTGCCGATAACACAGAAATTGAGCTTGGCTCCGACCCGCTGAGCCAGGATACCAACGGTAATGGTATCCC
>JAEZKS010000165.1 GCA_023436075.1 Methanobacteriota archaeon | reverse complement strand
CTATGGCAAGGTGCGGACTATCGCCCTGACGCAGTTACTCTCCATCCCGTTCCTGATCCTGATCGGGCTGACTACGAGCATTTTTGCGGCAGCCGTCGGATATGTCATGCGCATGACGCTCATGAACATGGCGAACCCGGCCATCTCTAGCTTCAATATGGAGATCGTGGCCGAGGAGGAACGCGCTACGGTCAGCAGTCTCACCCAGATGGGATGGTATCTGTTCTACGCGCTGAGCACGTTCTCCAGCGGCATCATGATGTCACAGAGACACTACCTGCTGCCATTTATGATCACATGCGTCGTATACATCCTCGCTGCAGTCGCATACTATGCGTTCTTCCTGCGCATAGAGAAAACGGCGATAGCGACGGCAGTGACAGCTTGAACTGGTAAGACAGCAAGAGTGTCCGATGCTCCAGAGGACGCACAGAGACAGAATAAAGCGGGGCTTATATAAGCCGTTTTAAAACATCCTCTGTGATACCTCTGTGCCCTCTGAGATCTCTGTGTTGAAGCTCGGTGCCCTCTCGCCGACCTCAAAAACCTCAAAACCGCTTGAGCATCTTTTTCATAGTATGATCAGGTTCCCGTGTTCATCCACCGAAAGGTCGATATTGTCGATCGCCAGGCGTCCGCGGAGCCGATCCGCAGCCTCGGTCTTCAGCTTGACAATGATCGTGGCCTCGTCCAGCATCTTGATTTGCTTCTTATCCGCGATGTCGAAAACCATCTCCGGGACGTCATAAAGATCGGTCCCTTCGGGTATGGTGAGATTCGCGGGCGACTCTATGGCACGATAAAATTTTAGCGTATTCTTAGCTTTCTCGACGTTCTTAAGCGCCAGCTTTTCAGTCGTACAAATGTTGCCACGGGTTGTCTTCAGCTTGCGTGCGATCTCCGCCTGAGACATACCATTCTTTTTTAGCTTCAACACCAGGACCTGTCGCTCGGTAAGGAACATATTTTTCTTGTCGATCATACAAATTCTCGCCGGAGATAGGTTACTATATTAATCCTGTACTCTTAATATTAATGTTTATAGTTTTTATTGAACATTAATATGCTGTTAAACAAAACATTTAAATTACATTATGACCTCTTATTTTCTGGTACGGCTGATGCCCGTATTAACGGTCGTCCAGGTGATCGCCGGCATTTCCGTAATTGCATGATCGGACATTGTATCTTTCTCATGCCGGAAACGCTTGTTCACCCTATAAATCGAATTGCTCCATAAACAGGAAAATGACGATCACTGTGACGACTATTACACATACTAATAAGAGCAAACTGGTTTCTTTGTCTATGAGACCCTGTTGCATATCGTCCCCACAACGCTCATGATACCCTCGATAATGACTTCGGGCAGGGGCGGGCATCCGGGTATTTTCCAATCGATCGGGATCGTCTTTTTTAGAGGCCCGGCTATCTGACTGTCAGTACAATCGTCGCTCGTGCCATAGAATATACTTCTCGAGATTTTTCATAAAAACTTCATAAAATCACAACTCATGGCAGAACTTAGAGACGTATGCCTGGTCAGACTATTCATAGTTACTATTACCGATAAACAAAGATGTAAAATGATAAATAGAAAAATCACATATCAGTTTTAGATGCCAATCGCTTCCGGTAGAAAGCTTGCTTTATTCATCTCACTGGCCCTCCTGATCGCCGGCCTTATGACACTCATACCTGATACATGGCTTCTGGGCAACCCGTCCTGCCACTCCTGCCACGAGGCACAGTACCCCGTCGATCACCTTCTCTATCGGCAGAACTACCTCGGCTACAACTCGCTCTGCTCTTTTGCGCCGATCAGCTCGCTTATTCTGATCGGACTGAGCATCATTATATTCGCTACTGCATTCAGATTTCGCTTCGAGCGCTGGGGCAAGGACTACCGTCGGATCGGCGCCGTCTTTTGCCTGGCCCTCGCCATCATCACTGTGCTGCCATTGAATATGCCGTATCGTAACCTCATCGGTGGCACTACTCTCGACCCGTTCGTCCCGCTGAGCACAGTTGCGCTGCTCGTCATGGGCGTCGTTGTCTACTCGGGCTACCTGGTCTGCCCGTTCCTGATGTTCTGGCGGTCAAGGTGCCCGTCGCTGGAGCACGACCTTGACGTCTGGCAGTCGCCACACAGGTCGATCAACCGGCTGCTCAAGCTCATGCTGACCGGAAAGCTGAACGACGGCGACGTCAAAAGCCTGTACGCCTGTACATTGTGCAACGGCTGCTATCTGGCGCCAGTCCAGCGTCTGACGCGGAACATGGCTGTTCGCAAGGGTATTATCGCATCGCACCTGGAGATGATCAGGAACTCGGTCGCTTCGACGGGAAACGCCTACGGCGTGGCCTCAGACGGAGGCGTGCCTGGAACAGCAGTCCAGCATAGCGATACGCTCTTGTTCGCCGGATGTACGGCTCGCTACCGTACCCCGGAGATCCTGGAAGCCGCGAAAAAGTTGTTGGACTCGAAGGACATCGAATACCAGTGCTCGACAGATGAGACATGTTGCGGCTACACGCTGTACAACCTGGGCGACCTGGAAGCGGCCGATAGGGCGGTCGCCGCCAACATTGCTAAGTTCAAGGCGGCAGGCGTGAAGAGCATCATCACCATTTGCCCCGGCTGCTATGAGGCATTCCACAAGCTGTACCGAGGCTGGGATGGGTTTTCGCCAGAGATTACGCTCGCGCTGGACCTAATGAAGGACGAGCGTGTAGAGGATAAAAACGTCATCGTCCATGATCCCTGCCATGCGAAAGGCAGGCACGATATGGTGCGATCCATCGTTAAAAACGCCGGAGACGAGAACACAGGCGGATGCTGCGGCGCCGGTGGTGGCTTAATTTCCTGGGACCACATGATCGCCGAAACCAGGGCAAAGCGACTGATCAGCGAAAGCGGCCGCAAAGTCGTCACCTATAGCCCGCTGTGCTACCTCAACTACAAGCGTGCCGGACCGGAGAGCGTAGCGGACCTGTACGTGCTGATGGCGGCGCAGTTATAGCCATTTTTAAAAAAATCCTTTATGTACCTTAGTGAGCACTTCGTGAACCTTCGTGTCCTGATACATGCAGGTGCATACAGCCTTTCAAGAATGACCTATACACAGCGCTTTTCACGTGCGCGCAAGATGACTCAACGTTCGCCCATTTAATATGATTATAATCTGAAAATTTGTCCTGCCGATATCTGGTATATGGGAATAAAAGGTCTGGAAATCGTCATACGCTGCCTCGTTAATTCGCACGCGCGCGCGAGGCGGCCCCGGCCGTCTGTTGCTAGTTTCCTAAATGATAACTTCAATTTTCGCCGTAGTTATAATAACTATTTAATAATATTAATTACTAAATAAATATTAGAGGAGGGTGTGAATATGAGGGTAAAAGATACGTTAGTGATACTGTCAGTTATGCTTCTCGCGCTGTGCATCCTTGCACCAGTCGCAGGAGCCATCTATATGGAAGGTCAGCCGATACCGGACGACGGCCAGATGCACATACTGGCGGCAGAGTCGGGGCTGAGTGGAGAGACAAACCCGGACACTGTGGATGACGGAGGTCTTCAGTCCCTGGTACCGACAGACACACTGCCGTCATATGTGTGGGACGACATGGCGTATACAGGAAATGAAGGATTGTCAGACGGTTTCCCCGCTATGATCATGGGCGACACTTTGCCTGTGATGACACCATACGAGGAACAGACATCGATTCCGTCTGCGTCCTTACCATCCGATGGCGACGTGATCGGGAGCCCGGTGCTGCCGGCGACGAGTGGCATATGGGACTTTTTCGATACAGGGAGCCTGCAGACTAGCATGCCTCAGCTGGGTAGCCTGTTATTCTGAGAAAAGAAGAAAAATGGGGCAGCCTGACTGCCCCAATCGCCTTGGACAACGTGCACGATGAACGGGATGATCATATCTTCCGGTATCAGCGTGCCGTGGTTGCCGCCATCGAAGGTCGTGTGGCCACCGTGATCTGCGTAGACGATGACGATGGTGCCAGGGTCCAGGAATGGCAGCACGCGGCCGATTTGCTCGTCGGCGTACTGAATGGCAGCCATGGAGCGGTCGGAATAAGGCCCACTCGCGTGCATCGCAGAGTCCGTGTCTTTGAAGTGCACGATCAGCAGGTTCACCTCGTTGCCGTATTTCTGGAGAGCCTCGGCGACGACCTCGTCTGCCTCATAGCCGTTCTTATCGATGTCCGGACGGTTGACGACGTAGTTGCCGAGGCTGACTGGCGCCGTTTTGCCGCCAAGCCAGTACCCGGTCAGACCCTGCTGTTCGGCTATCTGGAAGATGCTCGGGCCATCCGGGTTGTAGTTCTTGAAGTTGCCCCTGTTGGCATTAGGTGCGATCCCAGACACGAGCGTCTTGCTGTTGACAATGGAGATGGACGGATACACACAGGCAATTTTCTCGGGTTCGCCAAGGGAAGTGATGTTATTGATCAGCCCCTTGCTTTTCGCCATCTCATACCGCTCGTAGCCGAAGCCATCCACGTAGAACAGGATGATCCGATCTGACCTCTCGTGTATCAGCGTGGCGTTGCCACCCAGACCAAGTGCATAGAGCAGCGACGGCTCGATGTCAAGCGACGTGTGGACTGGCTTTTCAGTCATGTTGACGACGATGTTGTCTACCTTCAGGAAGTTCTGACCGTCGAATATCCGGCCGTCGGGCAGCACCAGAACCGGCTGGTCCCAATCGGTGGTGGACGCCAACTCCTGCCAATCGTAGATATGGTCGCCGATCGTTACCGACGTCACAGGATACAGGCCGTAGCGATAGAGGAACTGCTCCAGAGGTACGCCATTAGTGTCATTGATCGTGATATTGGAGCAGACGATGCTATCGTAGGTTGAACTATTGATCGCGTAAGCCGGGTCGCCGTTGACGACGAACGACCATTGCGCTGAGGTAGTGACACACCCTCCGACGGCAATGGCTAAAAGTAAAAGAACGGCGGCAAATGCCGCCAGATCCTGTTTCATCTTACGACACCGTTATTGACTTCACTTCAGGCCAGTTCGGCCGGTTCTTGTCAGCCGTCGCAAGCACGATCGTGCCGTTGTTCCGGGTCAGGAAATAGCTGCCGGTGAGGACACCATTCCCGCTGAGCGAGAGACCGTCGATGTCCACGCTCTTGAAGCCGGTATAGCCTTCCGAAAGCAGCATGTCCTTGAGGCTGATGCCGGTCACCATGAAACCCGTGTCGAAGTCGTAGGTCGAGTTCTTGTATTCGTAGCCTATCGTCCGCAGGCTGACCGGCATTGTCTGCATGCCGCTCTCGACCATCTGCCCGAATGACACTTCCTTGCCATTGACTGTGATCCGGCCACCGGCGTCCCCTCCTACGATCACGATGGAGCGTACGCCTTCCAGCCATGTCGCGATGGGCATGTTAGGCCCCAGGATGCGCAGCGAGTAGTCCTTCGGTACGAAAATCGTGTCGCCAGTCACCTGATCACGCTTCAGCGAGAGCATGAAGTCGTCGGCATATATGACCAGCCGGTCGAAGTCATCGACGCCGTGTGCCTTCAGGAAGTCCAGCACCGGGACGCCGCGTGACGGAACTCCGCCCTCAATCTGCGACTCTAGCGTAGCGATGTCTTTTTGCGGCAGCTTGAAGATGTCGTCCACGACCGCATACTCGTCTCTCGGCGTATCACCCGTGAGCATAATCGTGCCGTTCACGTTCACGTCGGGAGCAATGACACTTCCATGGCCCTCTGCATGGCACTCATTGCAGTCTAGATTGTCACTGTCCTGGCTCTGGCCAGCAGTGAGCGCATATGTGCCCACCGCCGCCACGATCAGGCCGATCGCGAGCCCTGCGATCAGGTACTTGTATGCCTTCTGCATTTTTACCGCACCGCTCAGTCGACCCGGATCTTTGTCAGGTTGCCCACCCAGGTGTTCGATGGCTGGCCGGGGATGATATTACGCAGCACGCCATTCTCATCGATGGCCACGATGGCGTCGATGCTGTCGTGGATAGCTGCCAGTGTGACATTCTTGCTGTAGCCGTTCGCGTCGCCGCTGATGAACGTGACGTTCACGCCTTTCGGCCCGACCTGGTCCAGCAGATAGTTGAGCAAGACGCCCGTCGCAGTTATATTAATGCCCTTGCTGTCAGCCGTCGTGATGGTCTTCATCTGGGCGGTCATATTTTTGAGCTGGCTTAGGGAATAGGATTTCTTAGTCGTGACATTGTCGCCAGAGATAAAGAGGGCTGTCTGCTCTGCTGCGCCGGCATGGATTACGATCCTGGTCGGCATCTTGATCCAGGCGTTCTTCTCTCCGCCGTTGAAGACGAAGGATATCGGGTACTGGTCGTTGAAGCCGTCTGTGTTTGGCGTGCCATCCGTCTTCAGCGCCAGAATGCCTGCATTGAACTGCTCACTGGTATACTCGACATTGTAACCATCAGACGCAAATGCGGTGAAGGACACCTCGCCTGCGGGAAGCCCGGCCTTGTTGACGATATCCATCAGGGGAACGCCAACGTAATCGCCGGAGGTCGTGGTGCCGACCGAGTTGACCACCGAGACGTCATTCAACTCGATCAAATTCATTGCTCTCAGGTCTGCATAGGTCAGGGTAACGGGCGTCGTGCCGCCGGTCACTTCAATGCTATAGTCCAGGGTAGCCGGTAGACCTGACGCCAGGCCTTCTTCCGTACTGCTGGCGCTGTTCGTACAGCCGGATAAAGCTACAGCGATCGCCAGGATCAATATAATCGTTGCTAAGATAGATAGTTTCTTCAGTTGCATAACACACACCTTGCAAGTTAACACAGTTAACGAGTACCATAAGCATATGTCTGTAACCTATTAAAGTTTATGTAATTGTTTTCAGTTAACAATGGCTAATTGTCATAAGTCACGATCTGCGTGAGCTGGAACTGACCGGTAATAGCGCAGTAGAGTAGTAGTGCAAAAACGAGAATGCCAAGGATGATGACGAACGCGTCGATCCGGGTGAACCGGCTCTCCCGGACAGACGTCCTATGCGGCTTCACGCCGAACGCCCGCCCTTCCATGGAAATGACCAGCACGTCTACCTTCGACAGCGCCGAGACGACCAGCGGCATCAGGGTATGACGTGCCGATGTGATCAGAGCTTTCAGGCCCTGGCCGTCGATGTCGAGTCCTCGTGCTTGCTGCGCACAGCGGACAGTACCCGCCTCCGCCTCGAACACGGGGATGAACCGGACTGCGGTGACCAGCATGAAGCCATACCGGTAGGGTACGCCGGCCCCTATAAGCGAATAGGCTATCTCGCCGGGGTCGGTGGTACAGACGAAGATGGCACTGGCCAGGATGATACAGGCGAAGCGGAGCGCGAGGACCAGGCCGACCAGCACGCCGTGAGCCGTGACGCCGATGTCGAACAGCGCGAGCGGTACGGTAAAGTAAACCGTTCCGCCGCCATTGAAGATCACCTGCACGACGAAGAGCAGCAGCGCAAAGGAAATCAGGAATTTCGACGTGAGCAGGGAAATCAGGGCCTGTGATCGGACCATGTATGCGACGGCGATCAGCGAGAGGAAGACCAGCAGCTCGCCCGGGACACTGGCGAAGAGGAATATGCTGACGCTGAAGAGCACGAGCACGATCAGTTTCGTCAGCGGATTCAGGGAATGCAGGAACGTATGCCCTGGCGTATACTTCACCCTCACGGGCATCCCCCCGGCAGGTATTCATTCATGCCCAGAGCCGCGATCTTTTCGCGTGCGGCCATAGGCTCGTCGTCCACTGCGATCTGGCCATCGTGGAACAACACCACGCGATCGCAGTGTCTGTATACCATGTCGATGTCATGGGAGACCATCAGGATGGTCTTGCCCTCCTTCTTCAGTGCCTGCAACTATCCCATCATCGTTTCCACGTTGAAGAAGTCCTGGCCTACGAACGGCTCGTCCAGCAGCAGCACCTGTGGTTGGTGCGGAAGTACGGAGCATATGTTCAGACGGCGCTTCTCGCCAAAGCTCAGCCCCAGCGGATGCCGGTCTGCATAACCATCCAATCCGAAACGCTGTAGCTCATTTAAGACAAGGCGGTCGCGGACAGCGGGGCCGATTCCGAAGTTGCCGCAGGCAAAGCCGGCTTCGTTGCGGACAGTACGCTCGAATATCTGGTGGTTCGGGTTCTGGAACACGTAGCCGGCAAAGCGTGCGAGTTTCGAGACACGAGAAGTTTTCGTATCATTGCCGCAGATCGTGACCGATCCATGCTCCGGCCGACATATCCCGAGAAGATGGGAGAGGAACGTAGTCTTGCCAGATCCGTTCGGCCCGATGATGCCGACGATCTCGCCGCCGTGGGCCCGGAACGAGACACCATGCAACACCTCCCGGCCCTCGTAGGCAAACCGCAGACCGTCCACATTCACATTTGACGCTGCGGAAGCTGTCGATGTCTGCGCATCACGGGCACAGCGCCATTCTGCTCCGGGCTCCATGGGCAACCGGACACCAAGGCTCTTGATCTGCTCACGGTATTGTCGCAGGACCTCGCCAGGCTGACCATCCATGACGATCCGGCCCCGATCCATGATAAGGAGCCGGTCAGCCAGAGGAATGACACGATCCAGCTTGTGCTCGATCACGATGATGGTCAGGCCAGTTTCCAGACGCATCCGGGCTATGGCAGACAGCACTTCCGCCGTTGCCGTGGGGTCCAGGTTTGACGTGGGCTCGTCGAGAATAAGCACGCGTGGCTGCATGGCGAGGATGGAAGCGATGGCCACCCGCTGCTTCTCGCCGCCTGACAGCTCATAGATGTCCCGACCCTGGAGGTGCGAAGCGTTGACCAGTGCCAGCGACCGTTCGACTCGCGCCCGAACTTCATCAGCAGGCAGCGCAAGGTTCTCCGGGCCGAAGGCGACCTCGTCATCGACGTTCAAGGTGCAAAGCTGGGACTCTGGGTCCTGCTGCACAATGCCTACAAGCGTGGATAGCTCTGCGAGGCCGGTCGCATCTGTCTGTCGACCACCGATCTCAACGCGGCCTTCCAGCCGCCCCTCGATGACGTGGGGGATGTAGCCGCCGATGGCCATAGCCAGCGTCGATTTTCCGCAACCCGACGGGCCGGTGATAGCCACGAACTGGCCTGCGCCGATTTCCAGGCGGATACGGTCAAGGGCTTTGTGGTCCGAGTTATAGAAGGAGAAAGAAAGCCCGTCGACGGATAAAAGAAGCCGGGCCGGCGACGCCATAGCTTCAGTACACCACGATTTTATTGACATTGCGCACCCACATGCCGCCGGCGAAGTCGGGGGCGATGAGCCAGATGTAATCTGAATTGCTCTTGTAATCCGACACGTTCAGGAGGAGTTGTTTGCCCCTGATATCCGTGATGTTGAAGTACTGGGAGTATCCGTCGCTGGCGATCACCTGGATCTGCGTGGCGTCGGCGCCGACGCGGAGATCGTCCAGGATGTAATCGAGCGGCAGTCCTGTAT
>JAEZKS010000117.1 GCA_023436075.1 Methanobacteriota archaeon | reverse complement strand
CACCCGGTACGCCTCGTTGATCTGCCTCATCTTTTCGGCAGCCTGCGGGGACGGGTTCTTGTCGGGGTGATATTCCATCGCCAGCCGGTGATAGGCCTGCTTGATCTCTTCCAGGCTGCTGTCCCTGCCCACCCCCAGGGCGTCGTAGTGGTTGACCATCGCTGTTGTAACCTCGGGTTCACTCATGCGATTAGCATAAAGGGTTAAATATTTATCTTACCGCGTATAAAATTTAAACGACAGCGGAGGTGACTGTTCATGTGCAAAGGCTGCGGATGTGCGACCAAGCCCAAGAAAGACGAAAAGGCCAAGCCCAAGAAGAAATAAGCATTCTTTTTATCTTTAGTATTTGAAAACATTTGAAAGCTTTTATGGTATCTCATACTATTCAGGATTAGATGCACCGAGCCGTCACCAACCGATATTTTCCCATGCTGGCGCAAACGATGCGGGATCACTTCGGCATCGAGCTCGACTATGATCCCTCTCTTGACACGATGGCTAAGCAGTCCATCCGGAGCTTGTTTTCCCGCATCAACTGTGACCCCGAAGGCAGGATACGCATCCTGTTCGTCGACGGCACCGAGGACCTGTCACGTGGCTGGCTCCGTGACCGTGACGTTATCGGACGCAACCTGGGCTGGCTTCGCCTGATTCTGATCGCTGTGCCGGACGAGTTCGATTTCACGTTGAAGGGGTGCGTCCACTCTCCGAAGACGAGGGACGGTTACCTGCTCGCCGTGGCGCTTCATGAGCTGTACGAGCTGCTCACCGGAGACCTGAGCCACTGCGACCACCCGGGCACATGCGTGAACTCGGTGTGCCGGGTCTCTGACCGGGGATATTGCTGCCTGTGCATGGGCGGGCTGATCGAGCGGAAGTGGCCTGACATCCGGCTGGAAGACCTGTACTGTGAGGAAGATCTCGCCCAGCTCCGACAGGCGCTGAGCCGGTAGCGGCAGACGACGGCAACTTTTTTCTTGCCTCAGTGCTTTCATTCATCTCATGAGCCGGCTGATCGACGCAAACATCGACGGCAATTCCAGAGTATTCTTCATAACGGGCGACCGGGTGGCCATCGTCGACGCCGGCAACCCGGGCGAGGAGCGGAAAATCCTCAAAGCACTGAAGATGGCGGGCATTTCCCGAGATCAGGTCAGCCTTCTCATCGCCACGCATGCGCACGTCGATCACTATGGCAGCCTGCGCGAGCTCAAGGCGATGCTGAACGTGCCGGTCATGGCCGGCTGGCCGGATGCCGACTACATGGAAAGAGGGGAGAACATCCCGGCCATGGGCTTTCCAGGCAAGTCGACGACTGGTCGCACGCCGGGGCCGGGCGTCCCGGCAGTTAAGGCTGACGTCGTCGTCAGGGATGACTTGAGCCTGCATAGCTATGGCATCGATGCCCGGGCTGTCCTGACGCCCGGCCACACAGGCGGCTCGCTGTCTGTCCTCACTGACAACGGAGACTGCGCTACCGGCGATTTTCTCGCCAGCCTTTATACCGGTGAGCCAGTAATGATCAGAAACAGCCTGAAAAAACTGGCAGACGGCGGCGCAAAACGTTTTTACCCTTCTCACGCCCCGTGTGTCGAGGCGTTCGCTGTATTCCGGGAGTTCCTGCTCTGAGGTGCCGGCTCATCGACGAGTGCCCGCGTCGACGATGCGGTACCTGACCCCGGCGGCTTCGATGCGCTGGACAGCCTGCGGCGCCTGTCCGTCCGAGACGACCAGCGTGCCGGCGACGCCTTTGATCGCCGCCTCCACGATCGCCTCCTGTGCTCCGAAGAACGCATCAGGCTCGACGCCAGCCCTCTGCAGCGCGGCCAGTGCTTCTTCTCCAGCCACGCCCACGATGCCGCTGATGGATTCGCGAAGCGACTTCACGTTAATGGCATGGGAGCCTCCGTCGGCGATGGAAGGGATCTTGACGATCGTCACGCCCGCAGGCTGAAGCGGTATCAGCCCGGTAAGGCCGGATACGCCGACATCCTCGCCTTCGCCGGCGTCGTTGATCGCGGTGCCCGTGGCGCCGCTTCCGCCGTGGCCTGCGTACATGATGCCTTCCTCCATCGAGATGAGCACCGTGTCGCCCTTCTTTATCGGCTCTTTCGCGATGGCCGCCCAGGATGCGACCTGTCCGACCACGTTGTTCAGGACGTAGTCGGAGTACTCCTTCAGCTCCTTCGCGCCATCGATGATCGCTTCGACGCCGAGCGGTGTCACCGTGTACTGCCCGCGGCCTCCCGATCGGATCATGCCCTCGGCAGCCAGGCTTTTGATGTACTCAGAGACCGCCTGCGGCGTGATGCCAAGCGTATCCGCTATCTGGCTCTGCTTGACCTGTGGCTGGTCTGCCGCCACTTTCACGAGGATCTGGAACCTCGTGACCTCGCTTTTCCTGTCCAGCACCGTCATTAGTGCTCCGTCAGCATTGTCATCAATGCTCCTTGACGATCTCCAGCCTCTGGCCTTTCACCGTGATGCGGCCCGACCGCTTCGCGATGGCCTTGAGAAAAGTGGGACTCTTGTCGAAGATGCGGGCGAGGTTGATGAGCGAGGCGTTGCCCTGCTCGACCTCCGTCTCGACCTGTTCCGCCAGCTTGCGCAGATCCTCATCCATGGAGAAGGCGATCATGATGATCTCGCTCATCTCCTTCATAGTGCACTGGAAGCTGGCCCTGACCTCGCTGTAGGAAGTCCGGTACTCGAGGACCGGCGGCTGGCCGGGCTCTGGCATCCGCCACCGGCTCTCGATGAGCCCGCCCTGCCGAAGCGCGTCCAGGCTGCGGGTCGTGTCCTTGCCAGTAATATCGTCCAGTTCCTCCTTGGTCTTCCACCCGTTCGATACCTCGTCGAAGACCTGCGAGTGCAGTCTAGAATTGAACACCATTAGCAGCGGCACCATATCAGCGGCGTCGTTGATAATCTTCGTTCTCTTTACAGTGGGCTCCATCCTGAATAGTACTCCGTCCAACAAAATGCGTACATAGGAAAATATATCATAAATCGGCAATAAACTTTTTGAAACATTCTGGTTGTAGAGAAATGAAAAAAGCTAAGTTAGTGGTCCGTGGGATCGTGCAGGGCGTGGGCTTCAGGCCGTTCGTTCACCGGATCGCCCGGGAAAACCGCATTTCCGGCTACGTCAAGAACCTGGGCACCAGCGTCGAGGTCGTCGTGGAGGGCGAGGACCGGGACATCGAAGCTTTCGTGGCGGCGCTGCACGTCGGACCTCCGCTGTCGCGAATTGACGAGGTCGACATCGACTACCTGCCCTACGAGGGCACATTCAAGGGCTTCCACATAGAGAAGAGCGGGCTCTCCGGCTTCGGCGGCTTCATCCCCCCTGACACGGGCATCTGCAACAACTGCATCGGCGACATGAAAAAGGCCGCCCACTACCATGACTACTGGGCGACGTCCTGCGTGGACTGCGGCCCCCGCTACGCCATCATGGACACCCTGCCCTACGACCGGGACAACACCTCCATGACCGATTTTCCGCTCTGCGACGACTGCATGCGCGAGTACACCGACCCGGATGACCGCCGCTATCATGCCCAGACCATCTCCTGCCCGAAGTGCGGCCCGAAGCTGGGCCTGTACGACCGGGAGAAGCGCGAGTTGCAGCCGCCGCTGGAAGAGACGATTCGGCTGTTGAAAGAAGGCAATATCCTCGCGATCAAAGGCGTCGGCGGATTTCACCTCTGTTGTACCATGGATGCGACATCACTGCTGCGGGAACGACGCAACCGGCCACAGCAGCCATTCGCACTGATGGCCCCGCTGCCGATCATCGAGAAATACGCTCACGTCTCCGACGGCGAGCGCGAACTGCTCGACTCGCTGAAACGGCCGATTGTGCTGCTCCGCAGCAAAGACAATGTGCCAGAGTCCGTGTCGCCGGGCCTGCACACCGTGGGCTTTATGACGCCTTACACGGGCTTCCACCATCTCCTGTTCAGAGGCATAGACGAGCCGCTGATCATGACCAGCGCGAACCTCCCGTCGGAGCCCATGGTCAGGGACAATGACGAGGCGTTCCGGCGGCTGTCATCCATTGCAGACTATTTCCTGGTGCACAACCGGCGCATCCTGAACCGGTGCGACGACTCGGTGCTGCGCTGGAACAACGGCAGCATGTTCTTCACCCGCATGGCCCGGGGCTACGCCCCGACGTCATTCGTCATGAAGGACCGGGCGGCAAAAGCTATTCTCGCCATGGGCCCCGAGCTGAACTCGTCCATTTCGATCTACAAGGACAACCTCTGCTATGTCTCCCACCACCTCGGCAACATCACCAACCCGCTGGCGCTGGAGAACCTGCGAGAGACGGTGGACCGGCTGCTCAAGATGACGCAGGTGACGCCGCAGGTCGTGGTCACCGACATGCACCCCTCCTTCCTGTCCACCCGGCTCGGCCGGGAGCTGGCGCAGAAGTTCGGTGCCGCCGTGGTGCCGGTGCAGCACCACCGGGCGCACGTCGCCTCGCTGGTCGTGGAAGGCGTTGACCTGGACGACGTGGTCGGCGTCAGTATGGACGGCGTAGGATACGGTGAGGACGGCACCGTCTGGGGCGGCGAAGTCTTCCACGGGCAAGCCCATCCGGCAGGCCTGTTGCCTGTGCCCATGCCCGGCGGTGACCTGGCCACTAAGTTCCCGCTGCGGATGGTCGCGGGCATCCTGCACGGCTCGATGGACAACGGCCGCATCGCCCGGATACTGTCGGATGGCGGCATGACCGAAGTGGAAGCCAGCGTTGTCCAGCGGCAGGTGCAGACCGGCGTGAACGTGGCATACAGCTCCAGCGCCGGCCGGGTGCTGGACGCAGTGGCCGCAGTGCTCGGCGTTTGTGCCAGAAGGACGTACGAAGGCGAGCCGGCCATGAAACTGGAGAGCTACGCGTTCACCGGCGACGCCCGGAACGTCAGGCTGCAGTGCGACCTGATCGAAAAAGACGGCATGAGCCTGGTCGACTCCCGGTCGCTGTTGAAATCAGTAGTCGAGGCGATGGACGCAGGGAAGAACAAGCGCGACATCGCAGCCGCAGCGCAGGACGTGCTGGCCCGGACCTTTGCGGAGCAGGCATGCGGGCTGGCCCGTGATGCCGGAGTGAGTACCGTAGGGTTCAGCGGAGGCGTCGCGGTGAATGAGGCGATCTGCGCGGCGATCGAGAAAGTGGTTAGGGATAATAAGCTCAGCTTCGTGACCAACCACAAGCTGCCCTGCGGCGACGGCGGTGTTTCACTCGGGCAGGCAGTGCTGGCGGCTCGCGCTATTGAATGATAAGTCGTCAGGCATCCAAAACGGGCCTTGGAATCCTGGCAAAGAAGCTTCTATTTATCTTTCCTGGCGATGACTTCCTTGCCGATCACGTTCTTCGCGGGCTTCTTGCCATAATACTCGACAAGCCCGGTCGCCTCAAGCGATCCAAAGGCGACGTCCGGGCGGACGGTCGCACTGCCGTTGCACTTCACGGCACCGGTGACCTTGCTGTGGTCGAGGGCAATCAGGTCTCCTGTCAGGGTGAGGTTGCCGTAGATCGCGGACCAGGGGCCGAGGATCACGTTCCTGGCCCGGACATTTCCAGCGACGTAGGCGCCTTTGCCGAGTTCGAGGTCGCCACTGATGCTGATGCGCTCCATGATCCGGGAGTTAATGCCGGCAATTAGATTGACCCGGTAGGTAATCGGCTTCGCATAGTTCGCATGTTTGGCGATGATCAGCGTATTTGAGCCTTTATGAGCCCTGATTGACGGTCCTTCCATCCCTTTTCCCCTTTTTAGCTCTTCTTTCATTCCATATAAATCG